>JABABY010000156.1 GCA_014237955.1 Planctomycetota bacterium | reverse complement strand
ACAACAAAGAGAGGGGCAGTGGACAAGTTCCATTTGTCCGGAATATTCAACGGCGATGGCACTGCTGATTTTACAATTGCCAAACAACACCCTCCCGATCTTTCAACGATAATTTCCTCAAAGCCAAATACGAATTCTTATGTTCCGGCACCACGACAGATCCCGATGGCGACTCTGGGTGGTAGCCCTTGCCGTGTTGCTGCCCAGTTCCCTAGCACGCGGTGAGGCAGAGACCTTAATCGCAGTTGACGCCGACCGCTCTGAGGCAAAACTTGTGCGATGCGAAGCCGATGGGAGCTGGTTATTTGAAATCGACGGGAAAGATCGGCATTGGACCATGGATCAGTTGGTCCGCTGGGGCGAACCGACAAAGACCCCACACAGTTCTCTTCTGTATCTATCGGACGGGAACGCTCTGGCGGTCGACGAGAGTTTCGAACCTTTGAAAATTGTGGGCGAACAAGTCATTTTTGATTCCACAAGCCTGGGTGAACAAATCACGTTGCCACTCTCGGTCCTCGAGGGAATTGTGTTTCGCCTACCCCCGGATGTACAGCAGCGGGACCAGATCATTGACCGCCTGCGTACAACAGAGCGATCGGCAGACACGATCCTCTTGAAAAACGGGGATGAGATACAAGGTACCGTCGGTGGCTTATCCACCACCGAATTGGCTCTTCAAACAGCCTCGGGCAATACGATCTCGGTACCCCGAAAAAACATCCTGGCCATCGCCTTGAACCCAGCACTCCTCGACCAACCGAAGCAGCAGGATCGTCTGTTGATGGTCCATCTAGCAGATGGCAGCCGGATTATCGCTAGTGACTGGAAGGGTGATGCCAAAAAAGTTCAGCTGAAAACGCCTAGCGGTCTTGTACTGAAAACGCACTACCGCACGGATTCTGGAACGGCAAACCTGCTTGGACTCCAATCGTCCGATTCGCATGTTGTGTATCTCTCGGATCTAGAACCTGTCGATTATCGTCACCGACCGTATCTTTCCGTCGCCTGGCCGTATCGATCAGACCATAATGTGATCGGCAGCCGTCTGCGCAGTGGCGGCACGCTCTATGAAAAGGGGATTGGCATGCATAGCTTGGCCAGCCTCACCTACCAATTTGAAAAACCTTATCAACGTTTTGATGCAACACTCGGAATCGACGACTCGGCGGGGAATCGTGGGAGTGTCATCTTTCGCCTCTACGTTGATGATGGATCTGGAAAATGGCAACTCCGCTACCAAAGTGACATTATCCGTGGTGGCGATGGGACCACACCGATATCTGTCGACCTCAGCGGCATTCGAGGGCTAAGCCTCATGGTCGACTATGCCGAGAGGGGAGATGAGATGGATCGTGCAAACTGGCTCGATGCCCGCCTCTTGCCCGCTAAAGACAACGAGTGACAGGCTGGCATTCGCTTGCGACTTCAGGCTCCATACTTATTCAGGCGACCCGCATTTGCCAGGGCCAAGAGCATCAGATATTTTGCCTCAAACTGACCGAGCCCTCCGCGGAGAGATTCTGTCTCACCAAATTTTGTACACGCATCGGTGCGACAGGCATCCGCAACGATTAATGTTGGCACCGCATGCCAACTATGCGCTTTAAGAAAACTGGGAGTGCTATGATCTCCTGTGACAATCGTTACGGCCGGCTTGAGTTCCATCACGCTGGGAATCGCAGCATCAAATTCTTCAATCCTTTGCACCTTCGCATCAAAGTCACCATCCTCGCCGGTGCTGTCGGTGTACTTGAAGTGCACAAAAAAGAAATCGTAATCATCCCAACAATCACGAACGACTTGAATCTGCTCTTCGAGTGACTTGGCCTCTCCGACAATGTCCATCCCAACCAGCTTTGCCAAGCCTTTATACATTGGATACACCGCAATAGCCGCAGCACGAAGGCCATAGACCTCTTGGTAGGGCGGCAATTCGGGCTTGGCCGAAAAGCCTCGCATGGAAAAGGCATTGGCTTTCTCCTGATCGGCAAGCAACATTGCTCCCTGACGAGCAAACTCCGCTGCCAACTCTGCCGTACGCTCGCTCTCTGGAGACATTGGAACCGGATCGAGCAAGGGAACACCTGTTTTTTGCGGGTCGGTATCTTTGACATTGCCGCCCAAATCGTTGCCTCTCAAAACCACCACAAACCGATGTTCTTTGACCGGCTCAACAAAGACCTCTGCCCCTGGCAAAGTAATGTCGCGCAGTCGCATTGCAAGCGGGGCACTCTGTTCGGTAGGAATCCGACCGGCCCGACGATCTGTAATCTTGCCCGAAGCATCAAGCGTACAGAAATTGCAACGTATTGCGACATCCTGATCGGTCAGATGGAATCCGATCCCTGTCGCCTCAAGTGCTCCGCGACCGATCAGATAGTGCAGCGGATCATAACCAAACAGTCCCAAATGTCCCGGACCACTTCCCGGGCTGATCCCTGGCTTCACCGGAATACTGCCACCTGAAATTCCAAGTTCCGCCAACCGGTCCAAGTTGGGTGTGCGGGCTGTCTCCAATTCTGTCAGCCCACCGGGTTGCTGCGGCAATCCCCCCAAGCCATCGGCAACGAGCAAGACTATTTTCGAGTCATTGTGGATCTGGAGTTCTCTTGTCAATTGATGCATATCCATTTCCCAACTCCTCGTGACTGCTGCGAGTGATCTGTTGCCACTGTCAAGATATTCAAGTTAGCATAACCGGGTCAGACCTCAAGTCCGTCTCCCTATGGACGCATCCTGTTGGAGTCGGAACATTTTCAGCAATCGACAAACGGATCCATTACGCTCGGCCCAAATCCTATTCACACCCCTTTGGCACACGTCACACCTGCATTTTTTCACGATGTTGCGGGAGATCTTAACTAGCAACACAACGGAGTGATGGATCCATCGAGATACCATCACAAACGTAGACCACCGACCATCACACCTTCGAATTTAAACTACCCTACATAGCTCTGATACAATCTGGCATAATGGACCTCTGCCATTCTACAAACCTAACGAACGGGATCTTGGCAATGAAACGAGGAGATACCCTCAAGAAGCATTTGAAGGCGCACATACTGCCGCACGTGCAGATGCCCATTCAATATCTTGGTGGGGAAATCAATAGTATCTGCAAAGATTCCGCATCTGTGCGGGGCAAACTCTGCTTGGCCTTTCCCGACACCTATGCAATCGGCATGAGCCATCATGGATTGCAACTTCTTTACTCACTGATGAATGGAAAAGAAGCCTGGGCATGCGAAAGGGTTTTTGCACCATGGACCGATATGGAAGATGCTTTGCGACGAGAGAATCTGCCACTCTACAGTCTGGAGTCTTTTACGCCTCTCTGCGAATTCGATGTCCTTGGTGTGACGCTGCAATACGAAGCCTGTTACACCAATATGCTCACAATCCTTGACCTTTGTCGCATCCCGATCCATGCCGACCAAAGGACGATGGCAGACCCTCTCGTGGTGGTGGGTGGTCCGTGCGCTCAAAATCCGGAACCGATTGCGCCGTTTATCGATTTAGCAGTTGTTGGTGATGGAGAACCTTCCCTACCACTTATTTGTGACACATGGCTAGAATTGCGAGAAAGTTGTTGCAGAGCCGGACAGTTTGCCAGTGGGAAAGAAGGGCAGAGGGAGCGGGCAGAGATGCTCTCACGTTTAGCGGCGCAACTCCCCTTTGCCTATGCTCCGCGATTCTATGAGCCGGAATACTTGGACAATGGTCGGTATGCCACTCTCAGTCGGATCCACACAGAAGTCCCTGAAACCATCAAGCCTGCCGTTGTCGCGGATCTAGAGTCATTCCCGCTGCCGGTACGACCGATCGTACCGTTTTCGGAATGTATCCACGATCGCATTGCAATCGAGATCATGCGAGGATGCCCTTGGCAGTGTCGTTTTTGTCAGAGCAGCGTCATTAAGAGACCTCTCCGTTTCCGAAGCGTCGATGCAATCGTACAAGCCGCTTTGGAATCGTATCAGAATACCGGCTACAACGAAATTTCTCTGCTCTCTCTTTCGACCAGCGATTATCCACACTTCGAGGAACTGGCGATACGATTGCAAGAAGTTTTCCAGCCCTTGGGAGTGAATATTGGGGTTCCGAGTCTTCGGGTCAACGAACAACTCAAAACCGTGGCACAATTGATCCCCACGCAACGTCGCAGCAGCCTGACACTGGCTCCGGAAGTAGCGAGGGATGACATGCGCGAACAAATCCGGAAAAAGATAAAAAATCAGGATCTTTACGATGGCTGCCGCGTTGCTTTTAAAAATGGGTACCAGCGGGTCAAACTCTATTTTATGTGTGGTTTGCCTGGGGAGCGCGAAGTGGATCTTGATGGGATCATTGACATGGCAGAAACGATTGCCCGTATCGGAAAAGAGGTAACTGGCCGTTTTGTCAAAGTGACTGCCAGCGTCTCCAACTTTGTTCCCAAGGCACACACAGCTTATCAATGGAACGGAATGCAGCGGCGAGAGTATTTTGAATGGGCACATCGCTATTTACACCAGCGGCGACGGATACGATCTGTTCAAGTTAAGTGTCACGACATTGAAAACAGCTTATTCGAAGGAGCTTTGAGTCGGGGTGACCGGCGGATGGCCCGTGCGATTGAGATCGCTTGGCGCAACGGAAGCCGCATGGATAGCTGGCAGGAACATTTTGACAGCACCCGTTGGTGGGATGCTCTGGCCGAGGCAGGGATCGATCCCGAACTAGCCATCCACGCACCATTTGAAATCTCAGACCGCCTTCCCTGGGACCATGTGAATGTGAAGTTGGGGAGAGCATTTCTCGAAAAAGAACAGAACAGATCCCTGACGCAACTAACATCGATGGCCACCGCCCAATCGTAACTGGCGCCCAATCGTAACTGGCGCCCAATCGTAACTGGCGCC
>JABABY010000155.1 GCA_014237955.1 Planctomycetota bacterium | reverse complement strand
GATGGACTTCTCGTTGGCGACAGTCTCGGGATGGTTGTTAAAGGACATGAAAATACGTTGCCAGTTACGCTAGATGAAATGATTTATCATGCAGAGATGGTTGCACGGGGAGCAAACTCTGCGATTGTGGTGGTTGATTTACCGTTTCCGGGACACTTTTTGGGAAACGACAAAACGATCGAAAATGCGGGTCGGATTCTTAAGGAGACGAATGCCCAGGCGGTCAAGATCGAAGTGGGCGCAATGGACGAGACGGCCATTGCCGCCCTGACTGGCGCGGGAATACCTGTGATGGCGCATTGCGGCCTTCATCCTCAAAGTGTTCACCACCTCGGCGGGTACAAGGTACACCGGGATGAGGGGCAGCTCTTTCTCGATGTGCAGGCTGTAGAAGCTGCCGGAGCGTTTTCCGTTGTCCTCGAATGTGTGCCATCAAAAACGGCAACGGAAATAACCGGCCAGATTGGAATTCCCACCATTGGCATCGGGGCCGGTGGCGGCTGTGATGGCCAGATTCTTGTGGTCAACGATTTGCTCGGAATTCCCGACAGCAAGCTGCCAAAACACGTCAAGGCGTATGCGGCACTCGGAGAGCAGATTACATCGGCGGTTGGCAGCTACTGTGAAGAAGTCCGTCGCGGAAAATTCCCGACAGACGAACAGGCGTTCGAATAAATCTGAAAACGGGATTTGCAAGAGTTTTTATGAGTAATCGTCTTACGGGTGAAGTAAGTCCGTATCTTCTACAACATCGCGATAATCCTGTGGATTGGTATCCCTGGGGTTCCGATGCGATCGATCGAGCCAAAGCCGAACAGAAGCCCATTTTTCTTTCGGTCGGATACTCAGCCTGCCATTGGTGTCATGTGATGGCGCACGAGAGTTTTGAAAGTCTTGAGATTGCTGAAATACTTAACCAACATTTTATCTCGATCAAGGTGGATCGAGAGGAGCGCCCCGACCTCGACCAAATTTACATGACCGCTGTGCAATTGATGACCGGTCGCGGTGGCTGGCCGATGTCGGTTTTCCTTACAGAGGATCTCGAACCTTTTTTTGGTGGAACCTACTGGCCTCCTAAGTCTAGCCGAGGGATGCCAGGATTCGATCAAGTTCTGACCGCTGTTGTGGAGTCCTGGCAGCATCGTCGCAGCCAAATTGGAGAGCAGGCCACAAAATTAACTTCCTCTATCCGACAGCAGATCCGACCAGAACCTTCCCCAGAGCCACTCGATGTATCGCTGCTTGCCGCCGCAAAATCGGTGCTCGAGGCAGGCTTTGATTTTACCAACGGTGGATTTGGCACCGCGCCGAAATTCCCGCACCCGATGGATCTCAGACTGTTGCTCAAGCTGTGGCTAAGATCACAACACAGCCCTCTTCTGGAAATGGCGCAATTGAGCCTCGATAAAATGGCTTCCGGAGGACTGTACGATCATCTTGGGGGTGGATTCCATCGTTATTCCGTCGACGAGCGCTGGTTAGTTCCCCACTTCGAAAAAATGCTATACGACAATGCGCTGCTGGCAGGCTGTTATCTGGACGGTTATCTCGCGACCAATAAAAATCAATACCGACAGATTGTAGGTGAGACGTTAGATTATGTGCTGCGAGAAATGCGATCCCCGTCCGGTGGATTGTTCAGTACGCAGGATGCCGACAGTGAAGGAGAGGAGGGCAAGTTCTTTGTCTGGACCCCGAGTCAAATCATTGAGATTCTTGGCAGGGAGCAGGCCGCAACCTTTTGTCAGATCTACGACATTACGGAGGCCGGCAATTTTGAGGGCCGCAGTATTCTCAACCTGCCAAAGCCGATCTCTGCCTGGGCCAGTTTGCTCGGCCGCGATCAAGCAGAGCTAGAGCACGAACTTTCCAGATCGCGAAAAAAACTTTTGGAGGCGCGTAGCCACCGGGTGCCACCCGGTTTAGACGACAAGGTATTGGTCAGCTGGAATGGTCTGATGATTGATACATTAGCTCGGGCTGGAGCGGTTCTCGGCATCTCGGAATATCTCGATGCGGCTCGGGCAGCCAGTGATTTTATCGATGGCAACTTGCGCGATTCAGAGGGGCGCTTATTGCACTCCTATCGCGACGGGCAGACTGGAACAGGGGCTTATCTCGACGACTATACCGCGCTGCTTAATGCGTGGATCACCCTTTACGAGTCTACCTTCGATGAGGCCTGGCTGGTGCGGTCGGTAGGACTGGCTGAACAAATGCTTGAGTTTTTTGAAGATCCGGAAGCGGGTGGTTTTTATTTTACGGCGAAGGATCAAGAAGTTGTCATTACGCGCCAAAAAGAGTTGATTGATCAGGCAACTCCATCGGGAAATAGTTTGGCTGCCGAAGGGCTGTTGCGGCTGGGAAAACTGACTGGAAATATGCGTTGGACTGCTGCTGCGGAGAGAACGCTTCAATCGGCCGCATCGGTGATGCGCCAGATGCCCCAGGCATCGGGTCAGATGCTGTTAGCCGTTGCCAGATATCTGGGGCCTACGTATGAACTGGTGATTGTCGGCGATCCGGGCGATCCCGAAACCGAACAATTGCTGCGCGAAATTCGTGGCAGCTTTCTCCCTGAATACGTGTTGGCCTGTGGTTGCCAAAAGGATCATGCAGGCCACTCCTCGCTACTCGAGAGTATTTTTCATGGCCGCATGGAGGGCAAAGCGGAACTGACTCTCTATGTATGTGAAAATTATCTCTGCTCCGAACCCGCACGGGGGATTGAGGCCGCACGGCAGAGGATTGCCCAACTCAAAGTGCGTCAGGATACTGCTATGCCAGAATTTCCGAAATGATGGTGGAGTCACCAGAACGGTGACAGACAATGTGGGTGAAGGTAGGGCGTCTGGTTCCAGAATGCCCTGTGCGTTTAAGAATCGATAAAGGGTTGGGAATCAAAGGCCAGGTGTGCCGCAAGATAGATTTCATTCAGTGCGACCTTATGGGTGGCGGCCAATTCCCGACAGGCTTCGTATTCCGGTGCGAAACTGACTTTTCCATCGCCACGCCATGCAACCATACCGCTTACATTGCCCCAACGCGTCGCTACCTGATGGATTTTGCGTTGTACGATCGTTCGCTGGGCCTGCCAGCGCCGGATCCCGAGCGTCGTGGATTCCCGGATGAAGGCTGCTTCCACCTGTTGGAGAGCAGCGGAGTGGCAGAGTGCCGTGACAAGAGTTCCCGGCCGATTCTTTTTCATCTGGATTGAGGTGGTGTAGACGTCAACGGCTCCGGCTAGAAACAGTTGCGCACTCAGATGTCCGATGAGTTCCCCGGTTGCATCGTCCAGATTTGTTTCTACGACCCATATTGATTCTTTGTGGCTTTCTGTAGTTGTGCCGATAAGGAGTCGCAAAAGGTTCGGTTGCTCTTTGAGATCTCGTTGCCCGGCCCCACAGCCAATACGCTCGACGGTCATCGAGGGCAGGGGGCCAAATTGTTCTACCATGGTCGCAAGGATGGCAGCTCCGGTAGGTGTGGTAAGTTCCGCTTCCACACTCGAATCGGCAGTGGGGATACCAATCAATAATTCAGCGGTAGCAGGTGCGGGAATGCTGCACCGCCCATGGGCAATTTCGATGGTTCCCGTCCCTGTAGGAATGGGGGAGGCATAGATGGTGTCGACTTGTAGCAAATCCCAGCCAATCGCAACGCCAACAATGTCGGCAATAGAGTCTATGGCCCCAACTTCGTGAAAGTGCACTTTGTCGATTGTTGTCCCATGAACCTTTGCCTCTGCCTGTCCGAGTCGTGTGAAAATACGATTTGCGGATTCTTTTTGGGAATGTGTGAGTCCGCTCTGGTCAATCATCTCCTCAATATCGCGGAGGTGTCGGTGGACATGTTCCACCTCATGCTCGACGACAATTTGTGTGGCACGAAAACCGTTCTTTTTGACTTCGCTCGACTGTAACGAGCAACTGGCGAGGCCGAGTGAGTCGATGCCATCTTGAATCGCTGCAAGTTCAACGCCAGAGTCAATCAGCGCACCGAGGGTCATGTCGCCGCTGATTCCGCTGGCACAGTCCAGATATGCCATTTTCATAACATTGATTCTAAAGAGAGCGACAGCGGGTATCCAGGGAGTAACCGCACCAAGAAGCTATTTTGCAGAATGTTTGGGCCCGACGAATTGCCATCTTGGAGATTGGTGCTTTGTGTCGATCCAGCTCGCTCAACAAGAGTTTACCGGTAGGAGATCGCCGGATCGCGAGAAATCGACTGCGGTGCATTCCGGTCGCTTTTGTCCGAACGTCCGAGGGCGAGACCAATCCAACCATCCTCAATCATTTGTTGGGTCACGGAGAGATCGGACAATCCGGGGTTGGTCGCGAGTTTTTCAGGTATTAGCTTTAACTGGTTATTGCGGGATAATAGTTTACTAAAGACTCCCCGGAGTGCAATTTGATCTCGTGTACGCAGTCGTTTTCCTTCTAGCTCAATAGAGCCGGAACGAACCAGGGTCGCCTGGATGCCGTCGCTCTCGATTGCGTAATGGGCCCGCAATATAAGATTTTTCCACTTGTATTTAGTCCCTTTGGTCAGTTTTTCTATGGTCAGGGTCAAGGTCACTCTGCCATCTTCGCATCGCACCCTCACGGCATCACGAGGTGCAAATGCAACAATGACATTCGATGGCATCGTTTCGGGAACTTGCTCAACCTTGCGGTCGAGTCGATTCATGATATGCAGGTAGAGGTCGTGCAGAGATAAGCTTTTGCCATTCAGCTTCAGTTGCCCAAGGGTATTATTCATTGCACTTTCGTGTAGTTGCATGCTGAACATACTGTCCGAGAGCGCCCGGGGCCGCGCCGAGTGAGCGGTTAATTGGCCCGTATTGCCAACCCGCAGGCGGCTCGTGGCCCGCTTTTCGGTCGTTGAGAGGCCGATGGTCGTTGGGTCCAAATC
>JABABY010000154.1 GCA_014237955.1 Planctomycetota bacterium | reverse complement strand
CCAAGTGTCGTAATTGTGTTCATGACATTCTCGACACGAGTCCGAGCCCACATAACCATTTTCAGATACAGCAATGGGATGATCCTCTGCACGGACCTGCTGCATGACGATTGCCTGTTCCTTGTGATTCGGAGAGGCAGAAGGTTGCGGACGGATTGTAAAAGCGATGATCAACGCGATAGCGGCGAGAAGGCACAATCCAACGAGAACACGTCGAGTACGATCAACGGGTTTGTCGCCATCGTTCATGAAACAACGGAGTCCCAAAGCGTGGGTAAAAGACCGCAACAGCCAACATGCTGCCATCCTACCATAACTGTCTGCTCAATGCACTCAATCGATGGACACCTCTCGCCTAGCGGTGCTGGTTATTCAGATTGGTTTACTCAATATCATTGGCAGTGTATACTCGTTTAATCTCTGTTCCGTGAACGCTCTTCCTCATTTTTTTATGTTTTTTGGAGTCCCCACGCGGCATGGCACAACACTCGATGAGACCGTTTTCTACATGGGCAGCTTTCCTTCTTCTTTGCTCCTGCATCTGGCTTTCAGCATGTCGCGATGAAGCACCCGTTCCCAAAATGCCCCAAACGCAAATTACGGGCACACCGGTGAAGTTGCCGATGCCAACAGCCGAGATTCTGGATCCTCCCTGGATCAAGGATCGCAAGGAAGAACAACTGGCAACCTTGCCACAGTTCAAGGTCTTTCACGATTTTCAGTTTACTGATCAGTTGCCGGAGAGCGGTATTACGTTTGTCCATAAGATTGTCGACGATACCGGCAAAGCAAAGAAAGCGGTCCACTACGACCACGGCAACGGGATGGCAATTGCCGATGTCGATCAAGATGGGCTACTCGATATCTATTTTACAACCCAGTTGGGCGAGAACCAACTTTGGCGGAACCTTGGAAATGGACGATTCGAGAACTGGACCGAAAAAGCTGGTGTTGCGATGGGAGACCGGGTCGGTGTGTCGGCGTCGTTTGCCGATACCGATAACGATGGCGATCCCGATCTCTACGTCACTAGCGTCCGTGGTGGCAACCTCTTCTTTGAAAATGACGGGTCCGGAAAATTCCGTGACGTCACTGAGGAGTCCGGACTCGGCCACACAGGGCATTCGTCCGGAGCCACATTTTTTGATTTTAACCGAGACGGATTGATCGATCTTTTCTTGACCAACGTTGGAGATTACACAACGGACGAGATCGGTCGGGGAGGCTACTTTGTTGGAGACAAGGCTTCGTTTGGCAACCACCTTTTTAACAGCAAATCCGAACAGAGCATCCTCTTTAAAAACCAGGGCAACAACCGCTTTATTGATGTTTCAAAAGACGTCGGGCTGACCGATAATGGCTGGACCGGAGATGCCCATCCACTGGATTTGAATGACGATGGGTGGCCCGACTTGTATATTCCAAATATGCAGGGGCACGACGAATACTACGAAAACCAAAATGGTAAACGCTTTGTCCGCAAGAGTCGTGAGATTTTCCCAGAAACTCCCTGGGGTGCGATGGGTATCGGCGTGTTTGATTACAACCACGATGGGAAAATGGATATCATAATCACCGACATGCACGTAGACATGTGGGATACGGCATCGTTCGAAACAGTCGTGCCAGATTATGAAAAAAAGAAATTGCGAGATCCCTACAAATATCAATCTGCCGGATATCTTGATAGCGATGGGAAGCACATTTGGGGCAATGCGCTCTTTCGAAACAATGGTGAGGGTACTTTTACAGAGGTTTCCGATGCCGTGAATACTGAAAATTACTGGCCCTGGGGACTGAGCATTGGGGACTTGAATGCGGATGGCTACGAAGATGTCTTCATTACTGCAAGCATGAATTACCCATTCCGATATGGGGTGAACTCGGTGTTATTGAACAATCTTGGCGAAAACTTTCTGGACAGTGAATTCATTGTTGGTGTAGAGCCACGGCGAGATGGGCGTACTGCGACCCCCTGGTTCGAACTTGACTGTGATGGTGAAGATCAATCACACCCACATTGCAAATCTCGTAAAGGAAAGTTTGAAGTCTGGGGTGCCCTGGGATCCCGGTCATCGGCAATCTTCGACCTTGAAGGCGATGGTGACTTGGATATCGTCACCAACGATTTCAACTCCGAACCGATGGTCTTAGTAAGCAACCTCTCCGAGCAGAAGCCACTCCATTATCTCAAAATCAGGCTTATTGGCACCAAATCAAACCGCGATGGATTGGGAGCCAAAGTCACGGTAACCACCGACTCGCAGACACTTACCAAGTACTATGACGGCAAATCGGGGTTTCTTTCTCAAAGCCAATATCCACTCTACTTTGGTCTGGGAGATGCAAAGAACGTCAAACGTGTTGAAATACAATGGCCGTCGGGTAAGACACAGATCGTTGCAGGCCCCCTCGAGTCCAACCAACAGCTAGACATTAAAGAGGAGTGATTGGCAAATCATTTCTAGGCTTCGGAAGGCATCTATTTCTTTGTCGGAAATTCCAATCGCGTTATAGCGTGATTAGCACAATTGTGTTGTGAGGATATGATGATGCGGCTTTTCGTCGTTGTCACCGTCATGGCAGTTCTCGCGTGCGGTTGTGACCGGAGTGCCACACCTCATGAGAAGCAACGAGAGGTCCGTCATGGAAAACAAGGACAGCAGCAAGAGTTAAGTCGTGAAAAGCGACTAGCGACCAACTCGGTCAAAGCAAACACAAAAGCCGAGATAAGACCGGTTAGGCGTACGCGCGCTGCTGTGCGTGCGGAGGGATTGCCCTCGCGGGAGGTTCCTTGGCCCGGCAGCCCAGAAATCTATCATTCCGAAGGGTATACAGGTTCCCTCTCGTGCAAAGAGTGTCACGACGAAGAATTTCGCAGTTGGGAGGAATCGTACCATAGCACGATGACTCAAATTGCAAGCCGCGCTACGGTGATTCCTCGGATTGAAGGGGTCAATTTAAATTATGAGGGACTGCATGGGTCGCTCGAGTGGCGCGACGATGAATTGTGGGCAACGGTTACCGGTCCGAATGGAACCACCGTAGAGAACCGCGTGGCCCTTACGACTGGATCTCACCATGTGCAGGCATTTTGGTACGCGACGGGGGATTCACGAGTCATTCAGATGTTTCCGTTCTCCTTTCGGATTGCCGAACAACGTTGGATCCCTGTGGCAACGGCATTTTTGTTACCGCCACATCTCGAAACACATATGTCGTTCTCCGCTGGCAACTGGAATCATTCGTGCAGCCAATGTCACGCAACAAATATTAAGCCGCTCGTTACGAATGCTCAGAAAATGCAGACGCAGGTTTCCGACTTCGGGATCTCTTGCGAGTCCTGTCATGGACCGGGGGAACAACATATTGCAGTGGCGCAAGAAGAGGGCAGCGATAACGAGCATATCGTTAATCCTGTCAACCTGGGAGCAAAAAGGTCTACGGAGGTGTGTGGCCAGTGTCATGCGGTTCTTTCCTTAGATGACGAAGATGCGAAGGAAGACTGGCTGAAGCATGGCTGGCGCTATCGTCCCGGTGAAAAGCTTTCGGAAAGTAAAACCATCCTTCAACCCACTGGCGATTTTCAAGATTCGATCGACACGACAACCTTTTGGGGTGACGGAGTCGTCAGAATCGCCGGGCGTGAATACAACGGTTTACTGAAAAGCCCCTGTTACAACCACGATGGCAGCGCAGGCGAGATTGTAAGTTGTGCAAGTTGTCATGAATCGCACCGGGGTTCAGACGATCCGGAAGAATTAGCATCGTGGGCCCACCATACGCTCAAATCCGGTATGCGATCAAATCTTGCTTGTACGCAGTGCCATGATGAATACAAAGACGAACAAAAGTTGATTGCACACACACATCATGCCGTTGACTCGGGAGGGAGTGAATGCATGAACTGTCATATGCCCTACACCAGCTATGGTCTACTGAAAGCCGCACGTAGCCACACGATCGAAAGCCCAAGTGTTGCAACAACTCTCGAATATGGCCGCCCGAATGGATGCAATCAGTGCCACCTCGAAACGACGCTCGGCTGGACTGCCGATCATTTGAGCAAATGGTATGGCATCGAGTCTCCTGAATTACCCGAAGAGGATCGCACGATCTCCTATGCGATACTCTCTGCTCTTAAAGGAAACGCGCTCCAACGCGCTCTTGCTGCCTGGACCATTGGCTGGTCGGAGGCACACAAGGCTTCGACAATGGACTGGGTTGTACCCTTTTTGGGCTTCCTTCTGCAGGACAACTATCACGCAGTCCGTTTTATCGCAGCTCGCTCTCTACGCACCATTCCTGGATACGAAAACGCTCTGTACGATTCGCTGGCCCCGAAAGCCGAGCGGGATCAAGCAGCCAAAGTCATTTATCGGCAATGGGCATCGCAACCGGAGAGTAACCAGACCACAGGCCCGGAATTGCTTATCTCGCATCCGGGGAGAGTCATGGCAAAACAGCTTGACGATTTCCTGAAGCAGCGAGATACGAGCATCATATTTATTGCAGAATAGACCCCCTGCAAATATCTTGTGAAATTCCAGCTAGTGGTTTCTGCGTGTATCTGGTCGCTTGGTTTATATTTATTTTGAAGCAACTGTGTACGATTACCCTATCGTCCTGGACCGCATTCTCAGTCTCGACCGCATGTCAAGTCTCAGTGCGATCCCATCTGATTCCGATCGGCACTCTCCCGCTGCGCTCGGCAGACGCCTACCTGGATGAAGCCTACGGAACTATAATTAAGGTGGTAATCGTTGTTTCTTTATTTGCGGGACAGTGCTGTGCATCGGCGACGCTATTTGTGGGCTGTATTGATTCTGGCCACGCTGTTTTTCGCGGCGGTCATTATTACTCGCTTTGCGCGCTCACACCTGCACCAATCTATCTCCCACGACAACGCTTTACAAAAATCTGCCGATCTCCAGACAGAGCCGAACAAGTCGGCTTT
>JABABY010000153.1 GCA_014237955.1 Planctomycetota bacterium | reverse complement strand
GGCGCCCGCCGGTAACCAACCTCTACTCCTCAGCAGTCTTTATCGGCTGGGGATGTGTATTGCTCGCGATCATCTTAGAGCTAATCTATAAGCTGGGAATTGGGAATATAATTGCGGCAGCTGTCGGCTTTCTCACACTACGCGTTGCCTATGGATTGGCTGCCGACGGTGATACTCTCACCGTTTTGCAAGCCGTTCTGGACACCCAGTTTTGGTTGGCAACCCATGTTGTCTGCATTACGCTCGGTTACGCCACCACGTTCCTGGCAGGAGGATTGGGAGCTCTCTTCATTCTCTTTTTTGCTGCGGAATATTTTGGAGCAAACGTTTCGAGAGATCTTTATCGGGCGTTACCCCGCATGATCTATGGCGTACTCTGCTTCGCCATTTTCTTCAGCTTTGTCGGCACGGTATTGGGTGGGCTCTGGGCAGACGATTCGTGGGGACGGTTCTGGGGCTGGGACCCTAAAGAAAATGGCGCCCTGATCATCGTCCTCTGGAATGCCCTGGTGCTGCACGCCCGCTGGGCGGGCCTAGTCAAAGCCCGTGGCCTGGCCGTCCTGGCCGTGGTTGGAAATATCGCGACCGCGTGGTCCTGGTTTGGCGTCAACGAACTGGGGGTAGGGCTGCATTCCTACGGATTTACCGAAGGGGTTCTACGGATCCTCTCCTGGTTTGTCTTAAGCCAGTTACTCTTGATCATCGTCGGGTGCCTGCCACTCGACCGCCTCGGCAAGGATCGGCAACCAACCGCGGATTCTACCGCGTAATCATCGCACAACACGCGAGCCTTTCCTGGCTCGCGTGCCCTTTCTCAGCAGGCCGGGCCCCGCCACTAGCCAGTCACACTAGGTCGTCGAGGGCCGAGCGGAAGGTTGGACACGTTTTTGAACATCCGTCTCTAGGACACCAAAGGCCGCTTCGTGCCGCTGGATGGACATCTGCAGTGCGCCCAAAAGTCGTTTGGCAGTATAGTAATTGAGTACCAGTCGCTGATTGATACGAATCGATTCGGTCTGAGGACCAACCGGATGGGAGTTGAGCCCAACATCGATAATGAGTTCCTCTGGCGTGCCTGTCACCCGACAGAAGTTGGCATAGGTCGTCACGGCCTGGTTATCCTCAACCTTCACCTGTTGCCGGACTTGTTCACCAGCTGCCGCAGCCTCTTTCTCGACTGCCGCACCCTTACTTTCAGCATCTGACTTCTCGGCCATATCCAATTCCTCTCCTATTTATGAAAAAACCCATTGCTCGAAAAACAGTTCGAATCCTCATTGCAGCCTAAACGGTAAACTTTGGAAATTCAAGCAGGGAAGGGGGCGGGGTCACATTCGTGGCCACAAAACCTCACTCCTGGGAATCGGGCTTGCTCGAGGTGGGAATCAGGAATCGCAGGCCCTGCAAGATGAGAAAAACGACGAGGACCACCGAAAGTACAGCAGGAACCTTTTCAAACAGGATCGCAAGACGTGTCATTCCACTTGCCTGTGCCAACTTCAGGATGACCGCCGAGAAGACCAGCAAAGCGACCCCACCCATTAAAAGAGCACAACCGAGTGAAACCATGGTTCCTTTAAATGCGGTTGATTCGCCACGGCCGTCGAGATTGAGTTGGATTCGTTTTCCCCGCTGTAGGCTCTTTGCCATCGCCTCAGTGACCTCAAGAGAATGCGTCACCTCTGGCCAGTCTCGATGAACCGCACGAGACTGCCTGTCCAATTCGACCCGCTCGGCACAGGCATTGGCAAGGCTAGTTGGCTCAAAGTCGAATACGCCCTCGGATGTTTTGACCTGCCAACTCCCGTCCGCCATCGAAAGCGAAGCGGTCTTGCTCCCAAACACCTTTAGCTCCGCACCAAGGCGCAAACTCTCCGATCCAGCATCATTGGTGCGTACGGCAGACCATCGGGCGAGAATCCCGGATTCTCCCGACAACTGTACGTTTAGTGGCAAGCATTTTTCTCCGGCTGCCATACCCGACACCGCCAGCAGCTTTCCTGTGAAGGCTTGCAACAAATCGATATCGCGGGCGAAAGTCACCTGCAGGGCTTCAAGATCCGCATCGCCGATGCGACGTTCCATTTCAATCCTTTCAATGGAACCGAGTGTCTCGGGAGTCGCCCCAGCATTGCCACAAACATACCTGACAAAATAGACGGCACCCGGATGCCATCGATAGGGCCGCAAAGGAATCATTTTGGCCAACGAGTCCTGCTGAACCCGCTCCAGTTCAAAAGAGGCGAGCACCGATAGATCGACTGGGTGCGAAAGCAAGAGCACCTTTGAATACGCTGCCAATTGTCGGATTATCTCGAGCATGGCCGCTGCATCCTGCTGCCGCGATATCACGACGGCATCGACATCGGCAACCGAGAGCGATGCAAGGAGGTCCTCCTCGCGGGCAACCACCGTCTGAGGGCCGATCCAAGCCGGAGGCTGCCCGATCGACCCTGCCATTGGCAGCCACCAAACCAATTGGTGATCTTGAGAAGAGGCGATATCCTGCGCCAATGCTTCGGTGAGATCATCGATACCAAAGATTGCAAATTTCATTGCCTTGGCCAGGGCGGTCTAAATTCAGATGCTGCGGATATGAAATCCGCCGTCCACATTGATACACTCGCCAGTACTGAACGGGAAGCTATCGGAAACGATGGCCATCACCGCTTTGGCAACATCTTCCGGAACGCCCCAGCGACGAATCGGTGTCAGGCCTCCAGAAATCAAGGAGTTGTATTTTTCCTTCACGGGCGAGGTCATATCGCTGTCGATAATCCCGGGACAAAGTTCAAATACCTGTATTTTTTCTTCTGCCAACCGGCAGCCAAAGAGCTTGGTCATCATACCCATTGCCGCCTTCGTAAGGCAATAATCGGCACGGTTGACCGATGCGGCATAGGAGGATAGTGACGAAATGTTGATGATTTTTCCACCGGGTATTTGTTCTTCATGAATAAGTGGCATCATCGCCAGGGCAGCTTGCTGGGAGAGAAAAAACGGACCTTTAAGATTGGTTGCAAAAACGGCATCCCAACTTATCTCGCTTGCTTCTAGCAGATCCACGCGTCCAGGAGAGGTGATCCCGGCATTGTTCACAAGTACATCGAGGCGACCAAAGCGATCGAGAGATTCAACAATAAGCCGCTGACGATCTTCTCCACAACCGACATCGCCCTGAACCGAGACGGCATCGCCACCCGCATTGATGATCTCAGTAACCACCGCATCGGCCAAATCTTTATTCTCGCGATAATTGACCAACACCGCATGCTCCAAGGCACCGAGGCTCTTGGCAATGGCACTGCCGATGCCACGCGAAGCACCCGTAACCAGCGATACCGGATGATTGTGCATCAATGCATTCCTCGGAAAGGGGGGAACCGTCGATCATCCGCTACAAGCAAAACTGCCAATATAGCAAACTTCTACAGCCGGACTGGCTCAAGGTGAACGTATCGTCCTCTGCCAATAGGCCTGCTGTCAACCGGAGTTCATTGTGTGGGCAACATGAACCTTTGAATTCATGCCGTCTCGCAAGCGATTAGATGGCGTGCCCTTCGGTTAAAGAATAAATTTGCTCAGGTCCTCATCCTGAGTTAATTCATCGAGTCGTTCTTTGACATAGGCGGTATTCACTTCAACCTTTCCCATCTTCATCTCAGGCGCCTCAAAAGACAATTCTTCGAGCAATCGTTCCATAATGGTATAGAGCCGCCTCGCACCGATATTTTGCGACTTCTGGTTCACGTCGAAGGCATAGCCGGCCAGAGCGGCGATGGCATCTGTGGTAAATTCAACCTCCACTCCTTCGGTTTGCATCAGTGCTGCATACTGTTTTGTGAGCGCCCCCTTCGGCTCCGTTAAAATACGCACAAAATCATCCTGGCTCAAATCGGTCAATTCTACCCGAATTGGAAAACGACCCTGTAATTCCGGCATCAAATCACTTGGGCTCGTGCCGTGAAAAGCACCTGCCGCAACAAATAGAATGTGATCTGTTTTCACATAACCGTAACGTGTCTGGATCGTCGTCCCCTCGACAATAGGCAGTAGATCCCGTTGGACTCCCTGCCGAGAAACATCCGCTCCGCGGCCCCCCTCCATCGCCACAACCTTGTCAATCTCGTCGAGAAAAACGATCCCGATATTTTCTGCCAACTCGATCGCCTGTCCGTTCACTTTCTCCTGATTGATCAACGATTCGCACGCTTCTTCAAAGAGCACGCCTCTTGCTTCTGCGACCGTCATTTCTCGCCGCACACTGTTGCGCGGCATGACTTTCTCGAACAAGCCCTGCAGATCGAAATCCATCTGCTCATTGCCCATATTTGTAAACATAACCGGCGGGGCCTTTTGTTCCAGAGAGAGCTCAATTTTCCGCTGCTCCATTTCGCCAGCTACGAGCATTGCACGAATCTTTTCCCGCGTCCGCTCGTAGCGCTCTTTAGTATCTGGATCCCCCGCATTTGCATCGATGGATACCGGCGGAGGAGCAAGCAACTCAACGAGGCGCGACTCCACCAGTTGTAGGGCTTCCTCTTCGACGTCCGCTCGTTCACGCTCTCGAACCAAGAGAATCGCATTTTCAACAAGTTCGCGAACCATGCTCTCTACATCGCGGCCATAATATCCCACCTCGGTATATTTGCTTGCCTCGACCTTGATGAAGGGAGCCCCGGTGAGCCTGGCCAGACGACGTGCAATTTCCGTCTTTCCAACGCCGGTCGGGCCAATCATAAGAATATTTTTGGGTGCAACTTCACGGCGCATCTCTTCTGCCAGTTGCTGGCGGCGCCAGCGATTGCGGATCGCGATTGCAACGGCCCCTTTGGCGGCATCCTGGCCAACGATATACCGATCCAACTCTGCAACGATCTCGCGTGGCGTCAAGCATGTGTCGAGCTCTGTCAAGAATGTGACTCCAATTCTTCAACCACGATTTGATCGTTCGTGTACACATCAA
>JABABY010000152.1 GCA_014237955.1 Planctomycetota bacterium | reverse complement strand
TTTTGCCGCATACATCAGGCTAAACATTTCGTTGACAGTGGATCGCAAATCGGCGTCAACGCGCCGCAATGATTTACTTTTATGGCGCAACGTTGGATGGGGATATTCAATAATGTCCAAAAGGCTTTCCCTAATCGTTCTTGTGTATTTTACCTGTCGGCCAGAAGCGCCGCGGTCAATAGGATAACCTGTCCCACTCCGTAGTGAATCAAAACACGGGGTTTTCGAATCACAGGCAATTCGCCGTGCCATGACCGCCCGCGTTAGGTACACTGGAAGATGGAGTATATCTTTCAGGCCACATGTTTTTCAGTCCCCATGTCCAATAGCACTCTGTACCAACAAGAACACCTGCCAGATTCGCGGTATCGGCGCGTTCTACCAGCTTGGCTCTCTTCAATGATTCTGCACGCTATTTTGCTGGTACTGCTTGTTTTTCTTGTCCAATCGGTCCCGCAAGGTATCGTTGAGGAGCCCGATCGGACAACAGGTATTGTCCTCAAGCATACCACCAATACAGGAGAATATTATGAAGGTGAAAATGTGGATATCGATGTTGCAAGTGACTCGGCCAGCAGTTCTGGACCGGCCGACTTGGTGACCGCCTTGCCGAGCGAAAACGATTCACCACTAGATGCAAACTCGTTTTTGCCAGACACAAGGACGGGTGGCGGACCTGCTGGTGGAGCCGTCACCGGAGGCGGGCTAAATCTTAACGGAACCGGAATAGGCACAAACAATCTCGATGGTGGGAAGGTGCAGACGGGTGTTTTTGGTATCACGGGCGAAGGCTATAAATTTGTCTATGTGTTTGATAAGTCCGATAGCATGAATGGATATGAAGGCAGACCACTTGCTGCTGCCAAGGGTGAATTATTGGCGAGCCTGAAAAGCTTGGGTAAATTACAACAATTTCAGATTATCTTTTACAATGAGTATGAAAATATATTCAACCCAACCCTACCGGGCCGCCTTTTTTTTGCCACTGAAAAAAATAAACAAATGGCGCGAGAGTTTGTTCGCCAGATCACTGCAGAAGGGACGACACGCCATCTCGAACCACTCCTCACAGCAGTCGATATGGCGCCAGATATTATTTTCTTTTTAACAGATGGGACAAATCCAAAACTCCACGCTGAAGATTTGCGGCGGATCGAAAGGCGCAACGCTGGCCGTGCTGCGATCAATGTTATCCAGTTCGGCACCGAGCAGGACGGTGGCGGAAGTTGGCTAAAGCGACTGGCACGAGAGAACCGCGGAGAATATGTTTTTGTGAATCTCCGTAGGTTCAGTCCAAGAGAGTTGGGCAAAGACAAATAAGTGGCTTTGGGTGCGTGGAACAGTGAAATGAGGTGATTTCTTGAAGCATTTGCCAATAGGACTGGTTGCGGCTGTCATCATTCTGGCCGCGACAGAAATGCCGGCTCAGAAAAAGACTGGCTCGCCAGATATTGTGGTTCTCTCTGAGGCAGTGGGAACGCGTAGGCTCCGTGGGCACATTCTTGATTACACAGGTCGCGGCCTGAAAATCATGTTGCCCGGTGGTCGGGAGCAAATAATTCCGACCGACCAGATCGTAGACGTCCAATTGGGAGAGCCCAGCACCGCACAGGTGGGCGCCCACCTGGCCATCGCGGCGGGACAATTTGAAAAAGCCCTCAGCATCTATTACAAACTTTTAAATTCCGGTAGCGAAACACGCACGTGGGTCCAGCGCGAAATTCGTGCAGAGATGGTCGAGTGTCAACGGGCACTCGAACGTTACGACCAAGCTGCTGCAGGCTTCATCAGATTACTAAAAGACGATCCAAAGACGCCCTATTTCCGATCAATCCCCCTGGTATGGCTGGGTGGTGTTCCCTTCGCGCCAAAAACACTCAAAGATGCAAACATGTGGCTATCGAGCAACCAGCCGAGTGTGCGTTTGCTCGGCGCGAGTTTTCTGCTTACGGGTCCAGATCGCGCGAGGGCCACCGAGGAGCTCAGGCGACTCCGAGAAAATCCAGATGCGATGCTTTCTAATTTAGCCACAGCACAATGGTTGCGAACTCGCATTCTGACAGCAGCTCCGGAAGATATCGAGCTCTGTCAGAAGGTGATTAAGAACTTGCCTGCACAGCTCCGCAGCGGACCTTATTATATCCTCGGCCAGCTTTATGTGGCGCGCCAGCAGTATCGCCAGGCGGCGATCGCACTGATGCACGTTCCAATTCTCTTTCCAAAACAACAGAGGCTTGCGGCAGAGTCACTGTTGACGGCAGGCAAATCAATGGGTAAATCAGGTCTGCTTGACGAGGCGGTGCGGATGTATCAGGAGGTCATCAGTAACTATCCAAAATCGATAGCTGCCGGCGAAGCAAAACAACGTCTACGAGAACGAGTCAATCAAACGAAGGAATCATGACATGGGACTCCGCCGCGGATGGATACCGGGATATGTATTGCAAGTGGTCGTATTACTTGGCGCAATATTTTTTAGCACCGCAGAGTGGTCCCTGGCGATCGCAGCCCCCGAGGGAACTGAGAATGCACCGGCCGCAACAGAACAAAAAGCACCCGAAGGATTTTTGGATATTGTCTTTTCCGGAGGCTTCACAGGTTTTTTGATTGTGATGTTGCTCGTGGCCCTCTCTATCGGGATGGTTGCTCTTATTATTGAACACCTGCTCTCCATCCGCGCGCCGGTTCTGATCCCACCCGGTTTGGCAGAAAATGTGCAAAAGCAACTGCTTTCTGGAAATGCGCCCCAGGCGGACGCGGTCTGTAAAAACAGCCCCAGCTTTTTAGCTTTCGTCCTGCAAGCTGGGATTGCGGAGGTAGATGGGGGCTGGAGTGCCGTTGAAAAAGCAATGGAAGATGCCGCCGCAGAACAATCAGCACGGCTCTTTCGGAAAATTGAATATTTGTCGGTAATTGCGAATATTGCCCCCATGGTGGGACTGCTCGGTACTGTTTTTGGGATGATCTTCGCCTTTCAGGAAGTCGCCAGCACCCAAGGCAGTGCCCGAGCAGCGGATTTGGCAACTGGCATTTACCAGGCACTCGTTACAACCGTTGGGGGACTGCTGGTAGCCATCCCTGCTCTCGCTGCATTTGCCTTTTTTCGAAATCGAGTCGATCAATTAGTTGCAGAAGGCGCTTACATTGCACAACATGTTTTTGCCCCGCTGAAGCGGCGGCGTAATTCCCGACGACCACCGAATGCTGGGCCCACACAAGTGGCAGCACCACCTCCCCAACCACCGCAAAGTGACAGTTAAATAGAAGTTCTCGCGAGGAATCTATGCGTATCCCTGTCGGCAAACATCGCAGTCGCCTTGAAATGAACATGACGCCGATGATCGATGTAGTCTTTCTGCTCATCATCTTTTTTCTCGTCTCCAGCCACCTTGCCAAACAAGAGGTGCAGGCTGAACTTAGTCTTCCCGTCGCAGATACGGGCGAAGAACAGGAAACCGCCCATCGCCGACTCACTATCAATATTATCGCCACCGAGAATCCCCATGTGATACTATTTGGCACCAGACCCATACCTCCACAAAACCTGAAAACAAGCCTCCAGCAGGAACAGAAGCGTGCTGGTAAAGATCTGGAAGTTCGCATCCGTAGTGACCGCGAAATACCCTACGGTGATGTAGAACCCATCTTGGTGGCTTGTGCACGCTTGGGTATCTGGAACGTGCAATTTGCAGTCATTCAATCGGTGGATGCTCATTGAAATATTTTTGTTAGCTTTTCAGACCAACACCAATGAGGTGCATGTAACAAACACAATGCGTATTCCCTCACATCATTTCGAATCTTCCGGGCGTCGCGACGCAACGATGACACCGATGATCGATGTTGTTTTTCTGCTGCTCATTTTTTTCATCTGTACCGCCAGCTTCCAAATTATCGAGCACAACCTTCCCAGTCAGATACAAATCGAGGCTTCGGGCGGGGCAAGTGATGCGTCTATTGACCCGGCGGAACAGGATCTTGAGCCAGTTATCGTGACCATCGGCTGGCACAATGGTCGGCCAACTTGGACAATGAGTGGGGAACCCTGTGCGGACTGGGATGTACTGAAACAGCGACTTGCGGCTGTGGCGGCAATCGATAATGGTGTGCCGGTTATTCTCGACCCGGTTGCCGAAGTTCCTCTTGGCTATGTGATCGAATCGTATGATCTAAGCCGGTCCACAGGTTTTTCACAGATACAATTTGCCGCCCGCAGCAACGGATGAGATAACTATAGAAGAATCCAATGAACGCCCACTCAAAGGCCTTGGATAGACGGTATGCACTATTTCTGGTCACTCTCGTGAGTACCTCCATGCGATTTTGTCTTTCGGTGGTCAATCCTTGGTGGGTTTTTTCGAGCACATGGGAAACGCAGTGTGGTCGCTCTAATGCCGCGCGCCAATTTTGTCTTGCCTGTTTTCTTTTGATTCTGCTCTGTCCGACCGCCGGGGCAGTTGAGTATCTCCCAAACCAAACGGAGGAGCGGTTCATTGCCGGCTTGTTAGAGCGACAACTCTACCCATTAGCAGAACAATACTGTCAGGACCAACTCCAGCAAGATCACCTCTCATCATCGGAGCGCACAACACTCGCTGTTGCGCTCTCGCAGACCTATGTTGCGTGGGCAGAAAACGGCCCGCCAGCCGAACGGTCCAATCACTGGAATAGTGCGATCCATGTGATGGATCGATTACTTACTGCAGATGAAGATGACTCCTATTTGCTCCTGGCACGGCGCCAGGAAGCCCTGGTGCATCTGAATCGGGGAACCTTTGCTCATGAAGAGGCCAACACCTCTCAAGACGCAGCACCGTTCCTCCAAACTGCTAGGGATCAGCTGCGAAAAAGCATTGGGCTATTTGAAAATCTTCTGCTTGACGTTAGCCGACAACTTGGACGAAGCAATCATGCCCAGGGCAACCAATCGCAGCTCACTGAAAACCAGCTTCGCCAACTGAAGCGAAAAGTCCGTGGCGAGCTTGCCGATGCCCTGATGAA
>JABABY010000151.1 GCA_014237955.1 Planctomycetota bacterium | reverse complement strand
GACTGCCCCCTGCATCTTCGTTCCGCTATGGTAGGGCTGATGCCGCCCCACCATCTATCCAATCTGAAAATTGCGGCCGTGTCGGAGAGTCAAGTCGAACAGACGGCTGCCTCGCTTGAGGGTTTCGGCACATCTTCCGGGCGGTACGGTCGTGAGTTATCCCTGTTGCAAGCGACCGATTCAGATCGGCGCCTTGGTTTGCTCGGGATCGACTTTGTTCCGGGTCGCACGGCATCATTGATCGGTCCTGAGATAGATGCCCCGCAGCAGGTCGTCGGGCAGATTGCCCGTGAGTTGCTCATGGCCGCTTGTCGCCTATTGCAGCAGCGGCGAGTCTCTTTGGGGCAAGTTTTGCTCGATAGGCAGAAGGAGCCAGAATCGACTTGGTATCGTGACTGCGGTTATGACACGGTGATCGGAGTCGACCTGTTGGTCCGCACCATTAAGGGACCTATTCTGCCTTCCCTGCCCCGTCCACAAGGCGATTTGGAGTGGATTGAGTATCGGCAAGAAAACCGAGCTCGTTTTCTCCGCGTTCTTGGAGATTCTTATCAGCAGTCGCAGGACTGCCCTGCCCTTTCTGGGCTTCGTGACCTCGAGGATGTGCTGGCCGGTCATGCCGCTGGTGGGCCTTTTCGGCCCGAACTCTGGCAATTATTGCATCTCGGTGGAGAAGATGTTGGATGCCTGTTGCTGTGTGAACAGCCTCAAGCGGCGCAGTGTGAGATCACCTACTTGGGGCTTTTGCCCCAGTTTCGCCATCGCGGTCTAGGATCGGAGGCGATCAGGCATGCCCTCGAGCATGTTCGAGATCTCGGCTACCATCGCCTCATTGCGGCGGTCGATGTGGAGAACGAGCCCGCACAGCAACTGTATGCCAAGATGGGTTTCATCTGTTTCTCGCGTAAACAGGTGCAAATTTGTATTTTTCCTTTTTCGCAATGACAACTCCTGTGGCACTTTCTCAGTTGTCTTATAGGGAAGATGGTCCCGAGGCTTTTTTAAGGCAGATCATATCCATCAACGACCATCGGTTGATAAAGTTGTGCTGGCAATCTTGTTGAACAAGTTATCCACTGCATTGTGAATGATCAATAAGAAAAATTTGTTCGAGGCGGGGCAACGATTGTGCAAAGTTTTCGAGAATTTGTAGACAGATTTTTCTACGGCGAAAAAAAGATTGAAAGTTTCATGCGGGTGGTTTGACAGCACCGATTGCTAGCGTACAATCACGTTTCTACGTTGGTAATGAAATTATAAAATTCATTTGGTAAGTCGAGGATTAAGCGTTACTCAGCGGCCTCGCATTTCTTGATATTTTCATCTCTCTTTTCTTTGTGCGAGATGGAAGTAGTGGCATCATAAAATGTTTTAAGCGCTATCGGTATGCGCTGAAGGAGTGGTTCAGGACGTGACCACCTCGACTACGGACAACCTCAACCAGACATTGCATGATACACTGATCAAGCATGTTGGTCAGGCTCGGTATCGATTGTGGTTTGGAGAAAATACCCGCCTGTTGTTGCAGGGACAGGTATTGGTGGTTGAGGCGGCAACGCCATTTTTCCAAGACTGGCTACGGATAAACTTTCGTGATGCGCTCCAGCAGGCTGCCGCAGATGTCGTGGGTGAGCGCGTAAGTATTGATTTTCGTATCAATCCAGAACTCACCAAGGAGTCTGCCGAGACATCCGATGAGGCCACGAGTGATCAAGCAGCCAGGGATCAGGCGACCAGTGATGAGGGAACTGGTGCATCCGAAACAACTCCAAGCTTGAAGTTGGCTTCCAGTACAGAATCGACGCCAGTAGAGTCTCGCGAAGGCGTGTTGCGCGGCGTGCCGACGAGTCCGGCTCACGCAAGGCGTGGTAAATCTCTGCCGGATCGGAAGTACGCTAACTTTGATGCGTTTGTGGTTGGGCATTGTAATCGGGTGGCCAATGCCTCGGCATGTATGGTTGCTGAAAGCCCCGGTTGTCTTACCCCTTTGTACCTCCATGGAGGCACTGGTGTCGGTAAGACCCATTTACTCGAAAGTATCTGGACGTCGGTTTTCTCGAAACAGCCCGATTGTCGGGCGCTGTTTCTCGGCGCGGAGCAGTTTACCAGCCTTTTTCTAGAAGCATTGCACCACAGCGGCCTCCCCAGTTTTCGTCGCAAATATCGTAGTGTTGATTTGCTGATTATCGATGATGTCCAGTTTTTTTCCGGCAAAAAGGCCACAGTGAGTGAATTGCTGCATACGGTTGAGTCCCTTCTAAGGCATGGACGGCAGGTTGTTTTGGCGGCCGATCGCTCTCCAGCGGAGCTTGAGGGTTTGCCTGCGGAGCTTATCTCGCGTTTTTCCGGGGGGATGGTTTGTAAATTGCTTGCACCAGACCATCCGACGCGGCGCGAGATTGTACGGCGGTATGTGATCCAACAGCAGTTCGAAATCTCAGAGGAAGTTCAGGATTTGGTCGCTTCACGATTGACCGCCACGCCGAGGGAACTCTTTGGTGCTTTGAATCGACTGCATGCTACCATTTCCGCCGTTGGAGCCCCACTCACACTTGTAGAAGCTGAAGAAGCCTTGGCAGATCTAGTTCTTCCCCATGGTTGTGGAGTTCGGTTGCCTGATATTGAAAAGGCTGTTTGCGAAACTTTTGGCTTGGAACCAGAGAGCCTGCGATCATGCCGTAAAGTAAAATCAATAAGCCATCCCCGTATGTTAGCCATGTGGCTTGCACGTAAGCACACCCGTAGCGCTCTTTCCGAGATTGGGGATTATTTTGGAAAGCGAAGTCATGCCACGGTCATTTCGGCGCAAAAACGCATTACCGGGTGGATGGCCAGTGGCGATTCCATGCAGATGGCGGATCAGCCCTGCCAAGTGGAAGTTGCAATTCGGCGAGTCGAAGAGCGAATGCGTGCAGGTTAGATTTCGCTGCCGCCGATGCTCTCGGCTTGCACTAGCTTCGCGGGGTTATCGGATTCGCGTCGTCTGACGCATAAAATCCTTTTCGATGGCATCTAGGTTGCCAAAGAATCTTTCAAACTCCCGGATCCGTTGTTCGGGGGTGTCGCGCTGCCCCGGTTGTTTTTGGCTCAAAAAAATAAGGTATTCGACAAATGCTTTCTCTTTGTGTTTGAGTAGGTAATACGTCAGGCACCAGGCCTCACTATAGGCCTCCAAGATCGACTCGGTACCCTGGAAACGTGGGTCGGTCGATTTCCCCCGGATGCGTTGATCATCGGAGATGAGCGTCCGTAGGGAGTCGGCTGGACGTGCCTTACAGTAACTGCCGAATTGGAAGAGTCGTTCCCGATTTACCGATCCCATGCCTCGCCAGCCGGTCGAACTGCGAAGATCGGGAGTTTCAAAATACATCGCCATGCCCTCATTGAGCCAAAGGGGAGTATCGGCCAGCCTCTTTTGCACGCCACAGTTGAACGCGATTTGATGGGTTGCCTCATGGATTACCGTTGCGATGAGTCTCCCCGCCTGGGGTTTGGATAGGACGCGATTGATTTCAGCACGGTTTCGTATGCGATGCTGTGCCTGCTCTGGATCCTGAGCTCCAGTAAGGTCGTACATAACAATCCGATTCGTTTGCAAATTGTAGTACCCAACAATCGAATTGGCGGCATCTCCTAGTGATTGCCCTGCATAGCGCTTGTACGATGTTTTATCTGCAAAAATCAATGCGACCAAAGGCATTTTGGGATCGGACAGTGGAAGCTTGCGCTTTTTCCAATAATTGGTGTAGGCCCGTAGCAGACGTTCAAACAGGGCACCACACCATTCTGCATACGGTTTCGAGGTGTTGTAGCAGATCAGGTAATGATGCGTCTTGTGGATCTGAAAACCCTCGGGCAATTCTTTTAGTAGTGCCTGAGCCAATTCTTTTTGGTCCATCGGCCGATACGGAATATCATCGGATGTTCGCTTTTTGATTTGGTCGGGTTGGAGTGGCCAGATTGATCCCTGCCGATCTTGCAAGATGATTCCGCCATCGGCGGCTTCAACGATAATCTTACCGTTCACATGAACCATCCCACCATCACGTTCGAACGCAACATGGTCCAGCGCCACGCAGGCTTCACACAAAAAAAGCGTGGAGATTGCCAGGGACAAAGTGATCGGCCAATACGGTCGTATCCATTGGACAACCTGTTGTATTGAGCAAGACATTTGTTGGGTCTGTAGGTGATTAGGAGTTGGCAAATCCACTTGCAGTATTCTAGTCAGAAGTGGTGGCCCCCGCCTTCACCGATTTTCAGGCAGTTGTCACTCTGAGTCGGGCAACGCTGCTAGCATCTTCTTTCATGCGGAAATATCACGATGTCGAGAGGTATTGGAACCGTGGGGATTTCTCTGCTATAGTCCCGCCCTTCCCGTCTCTAGCCACGTTGCCAGTTATTGAGCCATGCCAATGTCTTTTCCAATAGATAGGAGACTCCTTTTTCTGGCAGGATTGTTTTCGATGGTGGGTTGCCAGAATTTTGATCCTTCTTCACTACCCCATGCAGATACTCTGGGATTCACGTCAATGGCACCGGTGCCTGAGGAAGTGGCATCCCGCTACGGGCCACTGGCGGTCGATCGAATTAAAGAAATCAAGAATGAAGGAACGTTGGCAGCCAAGGGAACTCCTGAAGAACGGGAGGAGATTGCGCGAAGATTGGCAGAAGAAATCCAGCAGGAGTCGAATCCGGTAATCCGGCAGGAAATAATAAAGTCGGTCGCCAAATGCGAAAATTCTATTGCAGAATTAGTATTGCGGGCGGGATTAAATGATAATGATGTGGATGTTCAGATAGAGAGTTGCCATGTTTGGGGAAACTGGCAGACGTCTGATTCGGTGCCGCTTTTAAGTCAGATCTTGCGCAATGAATCCGCACCGCTCGATGTGAAGTTGGCCGCCGTGACCGCCTTAGCGGATACCGAAAATGAGCAGGCAGTCGCCGCCCTTTCGGTGGCCCTCGAAAAAGAAAGGGATCCCGCACTCCAGCATCAGGCCGTCTTGGCACTGCAGCGACTTACGGATCATAACTTTGGCAACGA
>JABABY010000150.1 GCA_014237955.1 Planctomycetota bacterium | reverse complement strand
ATACCCTTTTAAAAACGTCTCGCGTAAAACCGAAAAACCCTCGACCACGACATCCGCGGGCCAACTGGCTGCAATCAAAACTGTGTCAGGACCCATGACGTTCAGTGCAATCCCTGCAGGAAGCATGACATCCGCGAGGCGAAACCAATAAAAGCGAAGCAGTCGTCCAGCGAGGATTGGATGGGCTCTGGTGCAAAGAGAAATCAAAATCCCGATGACGGCTATCGCAAGGACCCCAAGGGTGAAGGCGTTTAGTGTTTTGAGAACGTTGTTTTTCCGTTGTGTTACCGCAAACACAACCCAGATGAGCAGCATGATGAGAAAACGTATGGCAAAATGTGTTAGGTAAGGCGACTGCTGCTGGAAAAAAAAGTTGTCCGGGTTGAGGTGATGGGGTAGGCGGTAAAAGACGTGTATTTCGGCGGCTTGAGAAATCTGTGCAATGGTTGTGTCGCGTGCAAGTGCCGTCGCGGGCCATGCGCCCACGATCGAGAGACAGGTTCCGACAACAAACCCCGGAATTTGCGAGCGAATCGATGGCCGGTCAGACGCTTTGCCCAGAAGACACCACGCGATCGTCGCTGCGACGACTGCCCAGGTTCCTATTAGGACATGGAATGCAGTTGCGACCCCCAATAGAATCCAGGCCCGATTCCAATGATTATCCAGGAGAGCCGCCAAAGAGAGGAAAACAAAACCGTACGCAAACCCTTTGGCCTCAAAGCCCCCGGCAACCCACTCTCCCGCCATATGGAAATACGTATTGAGAACCAGAAGCAAAGCTGCGGAAAAGATTGCAAATCCAAACGTATTCGTGAGAGATCGAGAGAGTCTTTGCCAGCTATATCCAAGCAAACCGCAGGTAACAAGACGGCCCACCAAGGCAACGGTGGGAAGTGGCAGGAAAAGCGTTAGCCAACCAAAGACCCAATAGAAAACGGTGTGTGCGTCTCCGGTTTGCAGGAAAAAATCTTCACTGCACCAGCCCGGATCCCAGAAGTGTTTGGCTTTAGCGAGGTAATTCGGTTCGTTGACATCCGGTGTGAGTGTTCCGGAAAAGATAAAAAAGACGGTTGAGCTCAGAAGAAACTCCAGCACCAGATAGGTCCGCATCGCTCGGGCAGGAGAAGACATACAACAAAATAAATGGTGTGCGTTTGGAATTGGGTTTGGCTGCTAATACTCTTTCGCTCGAAAGCTGCACATCCAATGAATCTGATTGTACGAGGCCGGTAGCGAACGAGTCATGGTGTTTTAGCATCGATTCTAGCCCTGGCAAATGGTGTTTGCCAGATGTCTTCCCTAGGCTCTCGATAGTCCACTTGCGTCACTGTGAGCTAAACCTATGCTTTAGGCTTCGTGTTGTGTTTGGCCTCAGACGTGAGTTGTGATTGCTATGAAAGAGAAACTGAGAGATTTTTTTGATAATCAGCTCGAGCATGTACTGGCAGGGATGCCGCAAAGGGTCCACGATTTGCTCGCAGAGGTTCCGCTCTTTGTGGAAGATTATCCCTCGGATGAAGTGTTGGCAAAGCTCAAACTGGACGACCGGACCCGACTTTGCGGAGTCTATACAGGGATCCCGCTCGATCAACGAACATCGGATGATGCACCGGAAGTCCCGGACGTTGTGACTATTTTTCGAGAGGGGATTATGTGTCTTGCTGCCGGTTCGAGCGAACAGTTGCGCGAAGACGAACTCCGCAGACAAATTCGCATAACGTTGCTCCACGAGTTAGGCCACCATCATGGACTCGGTGAGCAGGAGTTGGACTCGCTGGGATATGGCTAATGGCGATCCGACGCGGGTGGACTTGTTTGCGGGCCACTTACAGTCGTATCATGCGTCGGTAGCGTTCCTCATGAATCCATCGATCGCGAGAAGATAAAGTGAAACGATCACCCGGCGCTCGATTACGCGAGGCAACCTGTGGGGCAACCATTCAGGTTCCCGGTACCCCATTTGCGCTGGCAGCTCGCCTCGCGGAGCGTGAGGGGTATGCTGCGGTCTATCTTTCCGGGGCTGCGTTTTCTGCGGCGCAACTGGCGGTGCCCGATGTGGGGCTCTTTTCACTGGATGATCTTGTTGCTCAGACAAAGCGTCTCTGCCAAGCGACACCGCTTCCCGTTCTGGTCGATGCAGATACTGGTTTGGGTGATGTGGCTGGATGTGTTGCTCTTTTGGAGGAGGCTGGGGCTGCTGCGGTGCAGTTGGAAGACCAGGTCTTTCCTAAACGGTGTGGGCATCTTGATGGAAAGTCGTTGGTGACAATCGATGAAATGTGTGAGAAGATTTCTCTTGCTGCTGCCGCTCGTCGGGATGAGGACTTTGTTCTCATCGCCCGTACCGATGCCCGCGGGACCGATGGTTTGGAGCCAGCGATTGAGCGCGCAGAGCGGTATCTAAAGGCTGGGGCCGATTGGATTTTTCCCGAGGCACTTGAAACAAAGGAGGAATTTGTACAATTTGCCGACGAGGTCGATGCCCCGCTGTTGGCAAACATGACAGAGTTTGGCAAAGGGCCACTTCTCTCACTATCTGAACTTGCCGATATCGGTTTTGCCGTGGTTCTCTACCCTGTCACAATGTTAAGGGTTGCCATGAAGGCCATGGAGGCGGCTCTGGGTGTGATCGGCGATGAAGGAACCCAGAAGGATTTGCTTGATTTGATGCAGACACGTGAGGAACTTTACGATCTACTCGACTATGACCCTGCAACGTTCAACCGGTAAATTTGTCGCGCACGTATCTTTTTTTGGTTATGCTATCGGGCATCGGTATTTTTGATTTGGAGGGAGTGTGATGAGCGAACAAATGTATCATCCCGGTCTTGAGGGAGTGATTGCTGGTGAGACGGCGATCAGTACGATTGCAGGAGGTTCGGGGCTTCGCTATCGGGGATATGCCATTGAGGATCTTGCCCGCGAAGCCACTTTTGAGGAAGTTGCCTACCTCATCCTGCACACGGAGCTTCCGACTCCCGATCAATTAAAGGATTTCCGCGGTCGGCTGATCGAGAACGCCCCTATTACCAGCGACATTCTAAAATTTCTTCGGACCGTTCCCCGAACCACTCCGATCATGGATTTTCTCCGTACCGGTGCAAGCGCATTGGCCCATTGGGATAGCGAGGCGGGAGACACGAGCCACGATGCCCAGTTGCGTAAAGCGGAGCGATTGTTGGCAAAACTTCCCACGATTATGGCTGCCCATCGGCGGCTGCAGCAGTCGAAGGAACCGGTGCAACCGGATCCCAAAAAATCGTATGCAGCCAATATTCTCTGGATGCTTAAGCGGAAGCAGCCGTCCGAGGCACTCGAACGTGCGATGGATATTTCTCTGACGCTTTATGCAGAACATGAGTTCAATGCCTCGACGTTTACCGCTCGCGTGATCACCTCGACACTCTCCGACCTCCATTCGTCCGTTGCGGGAGCTATTGGGGCACTTAAGGGGCCGTTGCATGGTGGTGCCAATGAGCGGGTGATGGAAGTACTTGCCCAAGTCGGTTCTCCGGAAAATGCCGAGCCATGGATCCGGGAAGCGCTCGCAAACAAAACGCGGATTATGGGATTTGGCCATCGGGTATATAAAGATGGTGATCCCCGAGCTCGCTTCCTAAAACCAATCTGTCAGCAATTGGCAGTTGAAACGCACAACGAGTCGCTCGAGGAGACGGCCGAGGTGATCGAACGCATTGTGGTGGAAGAAAAGGGGTTGCCTCCCAACCTCGACTGGCCGAGCGCACGTTTGTACCACTACATGGGGCTCGATGTGGCCATATACACACCACTCTTTGTGGTGAGCCGTGTGACCGGCTGGGCCGCACATATTATCGAGCAGATGGACAACAATCGTCTCATCCGACCGCGCTCCCGCTACATCGGTCCCGAGCCGAGGGACTGGGTGCCATTGGCCGAGCGCGCTTAAGATACGGAGTTTGCGCTACATACCGGTTGCCGCGCCTTTCTGGCATGTAGCCGCCCGCTCCTCTAAGTGAGTGGGTCGTCCGACCAGTCCGCCAGAACGGCATCGACCGTGAGCTCGTCAGTTTCGCCTTGCTCTTGGTACGATGAGGGTTCCGGGTATTCGTGTGGGAGGGCATACCAACCGTTGGGCCACGTCTCACTGGCCCAGCGATCGTTCACCTCGTTGAACGGCGTGATCCGGACCCAGTCGATCTCAAGGGTGGCCTCCGAAAAATCTGGGTCGCCGGCCCAACCGACTCGATCGACATACTCGCCCTCGATTTGTTCTTTGTATCCAGATGCCGGGAACCAGATGCCCAACCAAAATCGGGACGCCTGCGAGGGAATATTATCCTGGCCAAAGAGGGCGCCCTCATGCCGATAAACTTCTTCTCCGTCGATGGTCCAGATCACCCGCGGTAGCTCGACGTCACTGCCGCTATGCCAATCGATCCCGTAGGTATGGAATTCTCCATCGTTTACGACTTCCACCCGGCCGGGATGGTGTGCCCCTTCACCACCGAGTTTCCCTCCCCAACTATTAACGCGGGCATTGTCAAAACTGATCGGATCGTTCGACTCTCCGGTTTGCAGGGCCGTGGGAAATTCCCAGTCGATTTCCGAATTGCGGACTCGACTCGGTTCCTCCCAATAAGCCTCTTCGCTGGGAAAGTGCTCGACGTAATGGAATGTCCAGAAGGCAGAGGCTGCCCCACTCGACTCCGGAATGCGGGCCCGCACCTCGTAGCGACCGGAGGCGTAATAGTCGCGGGTGGCGATTCCGGCCCCAACACGGGTGATGCGGTCGTTGTGGCCGACGACGTCGCCATCGTACCCATCGCCGTGTGCGTGCAGTAGCAGAACCCCATCTTGGATTTCTACATTTTCGGGAACGAGTCCGCCGTTGTCGCCACCCCACGCCTTGTCGACGATGAGCCATTTTTCCGGATCCAGCCCGGCATCGAAATCATCGTAGAGGACTGCGGTAGTCGGCTCCGGTGTTGGGTCGGGTGTGTCGAGCCACTCACCACCATTGGCTAGCAGCGAGATGTTTTGGATCGAGAGCGTACCACCGGGGCCCACCACCACCGCGGCCGCCCCGTCCCCGAACAAGGCCGTCGCCACCAGGTTGGCCTTGCGCCGATCCGAGG
>JABABY010000014.1 GCA_014237955.1 Planctomycetota bacterium | reverse complement strand
CACTTGCGGGTGTAGTTCAATGGTAGAACACCAGCTTCCCAAGCTTGATACGGGGGTTCGATTCCCCTCACCCGCTTTTCTGCTGCCGTTATTCTCGCAAACTCGGAACAGAGAGATTGTCATCCCGGCTACTTCTGACCGATAGCCGGGTGTGACTAAAGTGAATGTTCCTTCTGATCGGAGGCAAAACGAATCGTCTTGCGTGACAGATCATGGATGGTCTGGATGTAACGAACAGTACGGGATCGCGCACGCATCAACATGGAATGGGTGTAGACATGTTGACCTCGAATCACCACACCCTCGAGCATTGGCGAATCACTAATGCCGGTCGCTGCGAAAATAATGTCCTCACCGGCTGCGAGGTCATCGCAGTTATAAATATGGCCGAGACTGTCCGCCCATTCTGAATCTTTCAACTCAGCAAGTTCGCTTTCGTCGCGAGGCCACATCCGTACGAGCATTTCGCCACCAAGACATTTGATCGCAGCGGCTGCAATCACCGCTTCCGGTGATCCACCAATCCCAATATAGACGTCCACGGTATTGTTAAGCATTGAGGGAGCGATCGCCATAGCGACATCCCCATCACCAATAAGCCGGATTCGCGCTCCCAGCCTGCGAATTGCGTCGATTTGAGCTTCATGGCGGGGGCGGTCCAGAAGTGCCACCACCAGATCACCGACCCGCTTTTGCAAACACTCTGCAATGGTCTGCAACGTCTTCTCAAGTGGCGCATCGAGATCGATCTCCGGGTTGGCCTCGCGAACGGCCGGACCATATGCCAATTTGTAACTATAAAAGCTCGGTAGTTCTGCCAGGACCCGCGTTGAGTCTTTGGAGACAATGGTAGCTGCAAGGACACTGATCGCGCCTGGCAATCCCTTTGCCGTTAGACGTGTGCCATCAATCGGATCGATGGCAAAGTTAACGCGATGTGACCCCGACCTCCAGCAACCCAGCTTCTCATTTCGAAAAATACCGGGAGCCTCATCCTTAATTCCTTCTCCGATCACACAGATGCCCTGCATGTCGACCATGTTTAACATGCCTCGCATGGCATCGGTTGCTGCTTCATCAGCGGCGATTTTGTCACCACAGCCAAGCCAGCGAAAACCGGCGAGCGATGCCGACTCCACAGCGCGAACAAGATCAAATCCGATGGTCCGAGCGATATCTTCCGAAGAATTCTGGTTCTCTGTAATCTCGGCCATATCTATCCTTTTGTTAAATAATCTGCGCCGATCAGCCCTGCTGGCTATCTCTGTCCTTATTATTTGATGATCGAGCCCAAAAAAATCTCACACTCATGCGGTATCCGCCTCCAGAAATCCGTTATGCAATACAATTTTTTATTCATTCCGACTCCGGTCCCACACATCGTGTTTTTTCCCTCTCGCGGATACCTCCCAAAAAGATCTCTGCCAGCGCCTCGTAAATGGCGGTCCGGCAAATTCGATGGGAACATTCGTAGGCAATGATGGATACCGCCAGAAGTGGAATCGTCATAAATCGCGCCGCCGTCATCTCAACCATAATGACAGCACAGGTGATCGGACTCTGCACAACGCCCGAAAAATAGGCCACCATAAAAAGCATAATGACGGCGGTTGGATCCAATTCCGGGAAACAATAGGCCAGCATCGGCTGAAAGGTCTGCCCGAGGCCTGCGCCTACTGAAAGGCTTGGATCGAACAGTCCGCCTGGAATTCCACTGATCAAGCAAACATAGCTAGCCAGTGCCTTCATGGGAGCGTAATGCCAGGGATACTCGCTACCGTCCATCAAAATGCTTTGGGCCTGAGCGAATCCGCTGCCATACGACTCACCACCGGAAAAGAAACCGATCAGGGCTAAGCTGCCCCCCAATCCCAGAGGGACGAGTACGCGGTGGCGCCGCAATAGCGGATTGATCACTCGCGTTGACCCAACAACCGCTCGGGAAAAGATGCCACCGAGCACGCCGCCGATGCCACCGATAATGGGAATCGCCAGCCACTGTCTTAAAGGCCAATTCTCCACATTCAAATCAACGCGACCATAAAACAAATAATCGGTCCCTCTGAAGAGAATGACCACCAAACAGGCCAATAGAACCGTACGGAGAATGGTACCGATGTTATTTTTTTCAAAGGACCGCCCAATCTCTTCCAATGCGAAAATTCCACCTGCGATCGGTGCATTAAAAGCCGCCGCAATTCCCGCAGCCCCACCACCGAGAATTAGGCCTCGCTGGACTAGATATTGTGGAAAACGCGTGATTTTACTGATCATGTACATGATGCAGGCACCGACATGAACGCTCGGTCCCTCGCGACCAATCGTCATCCCGGTAAATAAGCCGAGTACAAGCAATAAAGTCTTCCCAATCGCAATTCGCCAGGAGAGCATCTGCTTGCGGATCGGCCCATCCGGGACATTCAAAGCAGCAATTGCCTGAGGAATACCGGTCCCTTCGGTGCCCGGAAAAAATCGGAGTCGTAACTGGAGAATAACGAGCATACTGAGCGTAATGGTTACCATCGGGATGATGATGTTGATGACGGGTGCAGGAACGATCCAGACCGACTCCGTAACGAACTGCACATCGCGCAAATGATCAAACCAACGATTGCCTTCTTCTTCGGAAAACCAGAAGAACCACGCCACACAACCGGTTGCCAGAGCAGCAACAATAAACAGGGCATGCTGGAGCCATGTTTGGGGCCTGTACACCTGCCAACATGCCTCGGTCTGCTGCGCGTCCGATTTCGTCTGCTCGTTAAGATTTTCAGACATAGAAAAGTCCCAAGCGGCTACACCCACACGAGAAAAGCTCAGAAATAGATCAGTAGTCGAATAGGTTAACTGCCAGGAAGAGAAATCTCAAGATATTAGTTCGATCCGGCTGCAAGATGGCGACTCAGGACGATTTTAGAGGCGAGGTGATTTTGAGGTAAAACTTTCTAACTTGTCCGAAGGATTGCGAACAGAATGCCCACTCCAAGGACACTCACTAGTATGAGGGCCATCAAACTGCGGGGTAATTTTTCCCGGTCCAGAAAGATCAACAGACCACAAAAAACCTCACATCCCAAGACTACCAGATTTGCTACAAATGCCCAGAGAATCCCAAAGCGTGGCGATACCAGTTCTGTTTGAAGGCAGAAACCGATTCCCACCATGAAAGTAAACCAAAGTGCTGTTATCAGTTCGACCAGCAGATAGCGGACAGAGATAGGAGCACCGCAATCAAAACAACGGCCTCGCAACAATAGCCAACTGATGATCGGCACGTTATGCCAGGGCCGGATTGCCTTTTTGCAATGGGGGCAGTGACTGCCGGGTCGGAGAAGACTTTTGCCTGCCGGCAGTCGGTAGACAACGACGTTGAGAAAACTGCCTACACTCGCACCAAGCACAAAGGACCAAGCCATCATGATCCAATTCCATGGAAGCATCACAAAACCTTTGTGTTCTCAGATCAATAGTCAAACAGACACATAGCCATTCAAAAGGTATCAAAGGATGCCGTGCAACGGACCGCCCTGAGCGGCAAGACGATCCACCCTCCGAGTTATCTCCTGGTTTTCAATGAGCGGGGGAGCATGGTGAGATTTTGTACGGGCATCGATCACAAGTGATCCCTCACAGCCCCAATGCTTATCTCGAACGAAAGAGCCAAAACCATATATATCGGTTGCTGGATTACTCCGCGTAAATGTCGACCAAAGGAAGTTTCGCAATGATTCACTAGCAAATTGGCTGTCGTCGACGACAACAACCAATGGGAATCCCGCAAGCAGGCCATCACCGGAATGTGTGGCGACGACCTTGGCAAGATCTTTACCATCTGGATCGCACGACACTTGCACAACCAAGACACCTGGCAAAGGAGAGTGAGGAGCAAAGAGTCCCTCGGGCAACTTCAGATCGTCCGGCACAACCGTCGGCAGTTCCCGCACTGCACGACCGACAGCAGCAACCACCACCTTGGAGCCCTCATTGAGGACCTTACTTGAATAGTCCAGCGTATCGATCGTAGTACACGTTTGAAAATGGAGATCGCGACACCAGTCAACACGACGCAATATATGCATTAAAAACTGATCGATCTCATGAATATCGAGCCGAGTATCGCCACAATCATCCGTAATCCACAAGTATTTTGCTAGGGACAATTGGCCGCTACCCAGAATTGCTGAGGCCTGCGTGAGCAACTCTGCCGGCCTTGCAGTTTTATTGAAGGGCACATAGCGTTCGCTGCCGATCGCCAGCAGCAACGGATGGACACCGGTTGCGTCCACTGCATGTACAGCTTTCACGCCTGGAATCACTGTGGGAATGATGGGGCCTGTCAATTCATGAATAAGCTGACCGAAAATGGTATCTTCCTGGGGAGGGCGTCCCACAACTGTAAAGGGCCAGATTGCGCCCTGGCGATGATAAACCTGCTCTACCCGCATTACTGGAAAATCATGTTGCAAACTATAATACCCCAAGTGGTCACCAAAAGGTCCTTCGGGAAGTGTCTTGTCAGGAACAACGTAACCTGAAATACAAAAGTCGGCGTCTGCGCAGATGGGCAGCCGATCACCCCGGGTGATCATCCGCGTCCTACGACCTGCAAGGGCTCCTGCAAAACGTAATTCGGACAGGCCCTCAGGAAGTGGCATCACCGCAGCAAGATTCATTGCAGGCGGCCCTCCCACAAACACATTAACTTTGAGTGGAACGCCCGCCTCTATAGCAGTTGCATGGTGCACTCCGATTCCCCGATGTAGCTGATAGTGCATACCAATTTCCCGGTTGACATCATACTCTCCTCCAGAAATCTGGATGCGATACATCCCCAGGTTGGAGTGTGCCAAACCTCTCTGAACAACGTCTTCGGTATAGACTTGGGGCAGTGTGATAAATGCTCCACCGTCATCAGGCCAGGAAACAAGCTGGGGCAACTGGTCGATTGTTGTCGTTTTTTGAAGTACCGGCCCGTTGCGAACGCGGCGAGGCTGCGTATGTAAGGCGGTGAATGGCGTTTTGAGATAACGCATCGGTCGCCGCCAGAAGGCACCGACATCCAGTTTTAATTCAACCAGTCGCCGGACATCCTCAAGCGTATCGCGAAAAATATAACGCGCACGGTCGATAGTGCCAAACAGATTGCTGACCATGGAAAATGGCGAGTTTTTTACGCGAACATAATGGATGGCTGGTCCTTCGGCACGGTGGACCCGGCGATGGATTTCAGCAGCCTCTAGATTGGGATCAACCTCTTGTTCAATTCGAACAAGTTGTCCACTAGCTTCCAGATCGCCAATACATTCTTTAAGGCTGCGGTAGGTCATATCTACGAATTCGGTGGGGCGTGGTGGATGAGGTTACCATTAAACCTCAGAAACAAGTGACTGACCAACGCCCTCAGAAAAAACTGAGGACTCCCGCTAACTTTTTAGCCTTCTGAGAAGACCCGATCCAATATTAGAAACAATGAGATCGTAAATGGATACGCAACCAGCAAGAGACTCTATAGGGTTAAAATGTCGGTTCAAGGGCTGCTGGCCGTCCGGTCTCCAATCGATCTGAATCGAAAAGCGGCCCCCGGAGACCCGACCACGTAGAGATGACGGGCCGGGAATAGCGAGGGCAAAATCGCTCGATTCTCATCCAGGCTTGGCCGCTGGCCAGGGAGTGGCGGGATTTGCACCAGGAGGGAAAAAATGGCTCCGACGGCCCCTCTAAGCGATTTTGAACGACTCCTGAAATTTGCCTTTTCTTCCATCCCCCCCCAAAGCTCCAGAATTAGGCCGGACAATTGCTACGATCGCACCAGTCGCTCATTTCCTGTCAAGCGACAAATACGGCAGGTCCGATACAAACGTTACAGGCTAAAGACCAATACGGGTCCTCTTAAATTGGACCGGGAGGTAGGAAGCCTAATAGACCCAACGCGACGCGTGTGGCTGATCGAGGTTTTCCCATCACCCACCGAGTACTATTCGGCACGTTTCAAATTCTTAGGAAAGATGGCGTAACCATGATTGACGCAAATGTATTACGGCTTGGCCTTTTTGTGTCCACATTGCTATTCGGCTCCATGGTGGGTGCCCAGGGCGAAACACCCCGTGAAACTGCTAGCGTTAACAATCGCCTGGCGCCGATGCTATCGGTACAGACCACGGCACCGAACGAAATCAATCTGGGCAAAGTAGCGACCTATACCCTGGCCGTAAAAAATATCGGCGGCGCATCTGCGGAAGTCGTTGTGGTGCAGGTTGCCTTACCCCCCGGCGCACCGCTAGTCGATGCATCTCCCAAACCGGGGGCTGTCGAAGATGGCGTTGCACGGTTCAATCTAGGAAAAATTGCCGCTCGTGAAGAACGCAATATCCGTCTTCAATTCAAACCTGAAAAAACTGGCCCGATACAACTGAAGGCTCGTACAAGTTTTGCTACGCAGTCGGATACCAATATCCATGTCCGTCAAGCCAATCTGGAAATTCGCTGTTCCGCACCTCTTGAGGTCCGATACGGTGAATGTGTCGAATATGAAGTAACCGTATCCAACTCCGGTGACGGAGTGTCTAGAAATGTGATCATTAGACCGGATCTTCCTAGCGAAACACATATTGATGAAAGTTCTTCCTCACCATGTTCCCTAGAACAACTTGCTCCTGGCGAGTCGCAGGTCTTTTGTTTTTGTGGCAATGCGGTAAGTGAAGGCAGCTTAAAGGCTATTTTTACTGCAACGGATGATATGGATCAGAAGGTCAGCACCGAGTGGGCGGTAAAAATCAATCGACCACTACTGAGTGTTGCTCTTGCAGGCCCTTCCGTCCGCTATTTGCATCGTAATGGTGAATATGTTGTCAAGGTAACCAATCCGGGAGATGCACCGGCAACAGACATCAAAGTTGTCATGGCAGTACCGTTTGGATTAAAAATCCTCGGGACTAGCAAAGAGGCCGTCTGTAATAAGTCGCGGAACATACTCACCTGGCAACTTCCACAATTGACTCCGGGGGCCGAAGAGTTCTGGTCGGTCTACACACGAGCGGATGAGGAAGGTCGCCAGGTACCACAAGTAACGGCCACCGGCGAGGAAGGGCTTTCTTCCGTCGGACAAGTCGCGACGGATGTCGTGATCCGCCCCCAATTATTTGCAACAGTGATCAACCGGAGTGGCCCTGTGGAAGTTGGGGAAACCGTTCATTTTTCCGTCATCGTAACCAATCACGGAACACGCCATGCCGACATCGTGGTCCTGGGCGTCGATCTGCCCGATGGGCTGGAAGCAAAACCGATCGATGGCGTGAAAGTCACCGGCCAGCACCTTCAATTCCCACCAGTGAGTCTCGCCATCGGCCAGCGAAAAGAAATCAAATTTAAAGCGGTAGGACACCAGCACGGTGAACATGTCGTCCGCGTAACCTATGGAGACAATTCATCGCACGCCAAACTGGCCGTGGAAGGAGAAGCCTTCTTTTATTCCGATAACAAAGCAACATACGTTGCGGAAAAGCCAGATTTCCGGGAGGACAAAGCGCCCCGTTTACTCAAATAGGGCGATTCTGACAAAGGCGGGATGCTCTCGGACTAGGACACATGCACCATTCGTGACTGTCTCGGTCCCCACGTTCTCGGCGGCAGCAGATCTCTCTGGGCAAGAAATAACAAACTGGCTGATGCTATCAGTCGCGAATCGGTTTTCAGTGAAGCGATAAACTCACCGCAACCGATATAACCGGTAGGCCGGGGGGCCTCTATGTGGGCCGGCGCGTGCGGGCTAGAAGTTCCTCGAAACTGAGCGCTCCATTGGCAGAACCGAATGCACGACTCTGAATTATTGGTGAACGTAGTGGCGATTGCAATCGTCATCCTTGGCGTCACAGCGCTGATTCGCCTGCCGATGGAAGGAATGAATGATCGGGGAGATTAACAAAAATTTTGGGATGGCTCTTGTGGCGGTCATTTTGGTCGTTGTTATTTCGTTTTGAACCTCCCAAGATGCTTTGCTGAACTCGCTCAACCAGAACACCTGTCGGAAAATAGCCGCAAATGAACGCCCCTCTTAATCCGAATGGAAGCGAAACCATATCCATCGACTACTTCAAATCTGGCCCCTGATAGCGGCAAAGGAGCATTAAAAAGATTTTTTCCACATATCCAAAACCCATACAGACAAGTACCCCGGGCACGATTCGAACGTGCGACCTGCTGATTAGAAGTCAGCTGCTCTATCCAGCTGAGCTACCGGGGCTATTTCGATGCCTGAAGAAAACAAAAAACTCCACGACTCGAACCTAAGAATCAAACATAATTCGTCATTTTAGCAAGCCTTTAGCGACAAGCCGAGATCAGCAACAAGTCTACCTTGCAGATAGACTCCGACAACCCTGAGAAACCCGCTCGTTGTCCAGTATTGACCCAAAGGAAAACAAGTCCATGTCCCGTCTTTTCATCTGGTGTGGCACCCTGTTGCTCGCCGGAACGGTTACCAGTGGGTGCTATTCCGGTTCACCCTATTATCAACGAAGTTTTCCGAATCTCACCGGCTATACCTATCCCAACTGGTGTGGGCCACCGTTGGTGACGCCTCCCAACGGCCCACCCGATGAGGTTGCGTATCCTCAGTTAAGGAGAGATGCCTCCAGCGACCATCCGACTGCTGTGGATTCTCCAGGAACAGAGCCGCTACTCCTTGAGGCCCAATCGTCTCCTGTCTCGGAGCCAATGGGATTCTAGAGGTGCCCGATATCGACGCCAGCTATATCCAACAAATCTACAGACAACAAAAAAGGCCCTCTCCGGAACTGGCTGGAGAGAGCCTTTGGTGGTTATTTTAACGGCGTTATTTTAACCTAGCAATTCAGGGCAGCCCACAGGCGGCAAACTATGCTGCTTCTTCGGCCGGAAGATCATCTTCATACTCATCGTCATACTCATCTTCCAGATCGTCTTCAAAAGCCGCTTCGTCGGTTTGCAATTCGGCCACTTCGCCCTCTTCTGTCTCTTCCTCATAAATCAGGCCAAATACGTGATTGTAGGCCTCTTCCAAATATTCATGAATGGTTTCACTTTCAACCGTCTCCATCAGGTTGTTTAGTGATTCGAGAACTCGGTCCACTTCCTCACTGGTAACTTCCTCGTACTCCATGCCAACATCTTCAGGTTGTTGACTAACATTTTCAGGTTGTTGCGAGTCGTCGTCTAATTGTTCGTTTTCGCCATCATAACTTTCGGACATATCGACCTCCGTGTTAGCCCGTTCGTGATCTCAAAAATGAGTTGTTTATCCGTGGGGATCCCAGATAAACTGTTCACCCATATTTACATGCGGTCAAACTAATACCACACCACTGTGTTTAATACCATATCGGCTGCCAAGGGCAAAAGCTTTGGCAATATGTATCTGCGCCCAATCTCGCTGAATTTCAAGCTTCTTGCAGCAGGCGGAAGAGACATTTCCCCTATGCAGTACGTCGGCGCGGCTTTTTTGGCCGGTCCGGGTGATCCCGCCCCTTACCTTGGGCAATCTCTTTTCCGAGCGGCTTTCCGACACCCACTGCAGCGGTATCGCCAAAATAATACTTTCGTGCTGCAGAATTATTGAGAACCTCGGACGGCGTTCCATGACAAAGCACTTGGCCATCGCGAATCACGTAGCTACGATCTGTGATGGCCAATGTTTCCTGCTCACGATGGTCGGTAATAAGAATCGAGATGCCATTATCGCGCAGGCCAGTGATAATATCCTGAATGCTGTTGATCGTTACCGGATCAATGCCCGTGAATGGCTCATCTAAAAGAATAATCTGTGGATCAGAAACCAGACAACGAGCAATCTCCAGACGACGTTTTTCACCACCAGAAATGAACTGGGCTTTCGACTTTCGGATTTTCGTAATATTGAATCGTTCGAGCAGCTCCTCAGTTCGACGCTTTCGCTGTTTTCGATCTGTACCGAGTAATTGCAACACGCTGGATATATTGTCCTCAACGCTCAACTTTCGAAATACCGACTGTTCCTGTGCCAGATAACCCATGCCACCATCACGAGCACGGCGATACATGGGCCAATTTGTCACATCCGTATCACGGAGCAAAACGCGGCCCGCATCGGGCTCGACCATACCGCAGGTCATGCGGAAACTGGTCGTTTTACCGGCACCATTGGGGCCAAGGAGACCCACAATTTCGCGATCACCTACCTCAAAGTCGATTCCATCGACAACCCGACGGCGACCGTAGGTTTTGACCAGACCCTCTACTTTTAATAGGGACATCAATCACCTGTACTCTGAAGTCCGCCTGTCAGCGGACCAAATGGATGTGCGTCAGCGGCCAGTAAATGACCAGTGCTTTCCCAATCAACAATTCTCGTTCTACATAAAAAGCTGTTTTATCTGTCGCCCACAACCGACTATCCTTGCTCTGTGGGCTATTGTCGCCCAAAGCCATAAATTGATCCCGCTCTTGTTCGGATGGTGGATATTTTTGCAGTGAAAAATAGAGGGCGTTCATTTCTGCAAACCACTCAGGCCACATCGCCTTGTCAGTCAGCACCTTCTTCATCGCAGCATCTATCTCATTGGGGGAAAGAAGCGGATTGCCTGGAGCGAGTGGGCCATCACGATAATCAGAAGATCTCCTCATCTGAGGCGAGGTGGCAATGTAATAGACATCACGTGAAATCTGCAGATCTCCAACCCGTATGTGAGCGCCCCGAGAACCTATCCCCACCGGGGCCAAATCGCCACCATCCTCGGCATCCGATTTTGGTATGTCATTGCCTAAGGAAGGGTAGGACGTCGGTAAATCAAAGGTCATGAGCGACTCATCTACCCAGAGCAAAAGCTGGTCGTCGAAGTTGGCGAAAACGAGACGGTATGTTCCCGGGCCTTTGACGGGTGTCGAGGCGACTGGCCGCTCGGACACATTGCCCTGCTCATCATAAAATGTGCCGTCAATATCTAAGGCTGCCACCCCAGTTGTCAAATCAAAGGTACAACGAAAATGCTTGCCCCCTTCCACCAGATCCAATGCCAAGGCACCCTCTTCACCCTCGATCTCAACTTCGCACTCCAGCATCAAATCGCCAACCCAATGCATTCCCATGGCCGCAGCATCTACATAGGACCGCTCCCGATAGAGGGGTGGGTAAACATAGCCAGAGTTATAGGCATAGGCATCGGAAATGAGCTGGGGTACCGGCGATAGACGCGCAGCTTCTCCAGACGCTTCAGCCTTTGCAACCTCATCCCAATCGGAAAAACTCGGCACAATGTGTTGGTAACGCAACCAGGCCGTATCGCCCCCGTTGCCAGCTATCTCGAAGTTTTTATGCGTGGGATCTGCTTGCCAGCCATTTGCCTCCGGTTGTGTGGTCCGAGGCCAGGGCGTCCACCGCCGGGGCCAACCCGCTTGATACAATTTTCTGGCATGATACTGATTGTCGTAGACGAGTTGCGCCATTGAACGAACTTTGTCAGGTGGCTTGCGCTCGACCCTTTTTCTCACGTTCTCTGGTTCCTTTTTAGAAGGCTCCTCCTCGAGTGTTTGAAAAATATCGCCGTGGTAAATCATCAAGTGATCCCCCGGAAGACCGACCAACCGCTTGATATAATTTCGGGAAGCCTGTCCGGGAAATCGAAAAACAAAAATATCCCACCGTCGTGGATCTTGAAATTCATAGGCAAACTTACTGACGATGATGCGATCCCCATTCGCTGACGAAGATTCTGTTGCAACTTCGAGTGCACCGGTATTAAAGGGCCTCGCATAGCCTTGCTTCAACAGATCCTCACCCAGGTGCCGGTTTGTGCACGCCCAGTAGCGGCAGTTCGGACACTCGCCTGCAACGACATCCGCACGTTTGCGCTCGGTTGTCTGATCGACTTCCTGGCTGGCACTGATGCGATAGGCATTTCCACACATAGGACAATCGACATCTTGGTGCCTTCCTTGGAGTGTGGGCGCCATCGACCCAGTGGGGATCACAAACGCTTCGGCTTCAAAGGTTCGAAACAGAAAGGCGAGGGCAAAGGCGATCACGACCGATTCCACGGTTTCCCGCACGCTTTTGGATGTCAGAAAATGGAGAACAATACCATGCTGTGTTGGCTCAGCCGATTGCTTGGCGGACTGGTCCGCTTTGCGGTGTTTTTCGGTGCGTTGGGAGCGGCGTTTAATCATGAACGGTTTTTCAGAAGGGAATACATTTTTGAAGGGACGGGGAACCGGTCAATATACAGAATTCCGGCACCAGGGTGAACTTGAATCTCCGTTTTCGATTCCTTGTCGCAAATCACCGCCACCGCCACGGCTTTCCGAGAAGATCGGCCTCTTTGACGACTCCATCTGGTCGCCCTTGTCTGCTATCGAGTGAGACCGGGCTGTTATCCCCCAACACAAAAAATTCATCGGCGCCTAATGGATACATTTTCATATCCGTACCGGCAGCCGCTGGTGGTCCGTGGGTGTAATAGACATCGCGCAGGAGCCGCACATCTTTCAATTCGACCTCCAGTCCGCAAGCGCCGATTGCCAAGAGATCATGGTCGGTATTCTGAGGACCCCCCCCATCTGCCTGCCGTGGGGGCTGCTCGTAGTCGAAAGACAAACAGGAAACGCCATCCATCGCCACTAGAAACTGCTTGTCGAGTGTTGCCACTTCAAGAGTCGTTGGTGATTTCAGTTGGCCCGCCTTCCACACAAACGCGCCAACCGAGTCGCTGCCATACAGCAGCGTTCCGCGGCGGGAAGACATTTCCATCCTCAGCACAAACATCTTTCCATCTACCGGCACTCGCACCGCCAGAACACCATCTCCCCTCGCCTCTACGGTGGCCATGAGATATATATCTTCAATATCATTGAGTTGGCGAGAAAGCGTCTGGTTGTACCCATAATTGTCAGAAAGCGGTCCCTCCTTGAAGTGCGAACCGGCCCGCAACCGACAGTGGTGGTAGCACAACCAATCCAACTTCGAACACGGATCTGGCCCTGACAGCCCAGCAGCCACATGCGAGAGACCGTGATCCGGCCTGTATGCAAATCCTTTTCCTTTCGATTGCCATCCATTGGCCAGTTTTGCTGCTCGCCAACGACGTGGCACCGCCACATCATGAGATCTGTGGCGGGCATCGTGAATGACCAGAGCCATTGATCGAAGATCATTCCAGGTTTTTTTTTCGCGGACTCGGTCAACAAAGACATCGCCACCGCGAATCTCTAAGGTTTCACCCGGGAAACCAACAACACGTTTAATGCACACTCCCGACTGGAGGGCCGAATTGCGAAAAAGAATTGTCTCCCAACGGTTTGGCCGTCGAAATTGATAGGTCATTTTATCGATCAGCAATCGGTCGCCACCGCACAATGTCTCTGCTTTTGTCTCGTTTTCCCGATATCCGCAATTTGGACAAATTGCGGCCTGGGGTAAAGGCGCGATCGTTGCATCAAACGCAAAAAGAAACCCACAGTCCTCACAAGTCAACTCAACATGCGGGCCGTAAAATGTTTCGGCCATTGAGGGACCAATAATCCGGACCGGCATAATGAGCCCTTCCAAAACCCAGGTCCGAACTACGACTACTGAAAGCAAGACGCAGAACAGGACCAGTAGTATCCGTTGCCACATTGCGAGCATTCATCATTGCGAGGAGAATGGACCTGGACTGTATCCAGCGTACTGCATTCATCATCCAATTGGCAAATCCGCCCACGGAGAATGCCAGAGCGGGACTGCGGGAAAGAGGACTTCAGCATAGCGTCGCGCACTGGGTGTCGACGCCGTGAGTTTTTCCGCAAGCAGGGCAGAAGAGGCATCGACAGATCCCAACAAGAGCCGCACCCACGTCTTTCGAGAGCAAATGAGGTGGTTTTCGCCTATCTTGCCAGATATTAACTTTGCCCTGCGGTCGGATAGAGAGAGTTGGTAGTGACGTTCGTTAATGACCAATCCTATTTCGATGGGCAGGGCAATCTCGGCAGAGGCTGCTCGGTGACATAATTCCGGACCCAGGGAGTGGACCAGAACATCATGACGCGGAACACAGACCATGACTCTTTTACGAACAAGCGCACGATTGCTTGGCGAGGGCCCGTTAGCGGCTGTGATGATCGCATGCATCGGCTCGTCAAAAGATGCGTGCAGACTAACACTATTCCGGTCGCGTTCTATCGCATCAGCGCAAATTCTACTCAGCAACTGTCTGCTAGCCGTCGGATGTCCAGGCTGCACTAACATTTCCAGTATCTGGTGGGCATGAACAACTGCGTAGCCAACAATAGAACAATCTCGACCTTCCGGACCCGATCGATCATGCCCCTCAATGGCAACCATAATTTGATCAAAGGCGTGCCGGTTGACCAACCATCTCCAGTATACCTCGCTCCGTTCCAAGTAGCCAAAACCAGAGTGCGCATTGCTTTGGTAGATACGCATCAGCGCTGGCAATTCTACTTGCCTCCAATGCCGAACACTAATCTTCTTGCGTCTCCGTCTGAAATCAGGCAACAGCGATTGAGGCTTCATGGATTCATCGCGAACGCGAAATTCGGCCAGAATATCGCGCGGGTCGGCTTCTGACATAACATGCTCGCCACACGGGATCCATAATCCATCGGGAAACGTTTCCAAGTCTTCCAGATCACCAACACCAAAAAGTGCATGTTGCTGCGACATCACCTGCTCAGCAGACCGAAGTATTTCCTCAGCTAAACCGTAGCTATAAAATTCCGGTAAAAGGCTCAGGCGGCCAACTCGGCAAATCGTCCATTGAGATCTTCCAAAGAACATGGTGCGCCAATGAAGACTGATGTGCCCAATAATCTGTTTCTGCTTTTTTAGCAGCAGTCGATCACCGGGAACGTACCATGGTTCTTCGAGTTGGTGGCAAAATTCCCGCGAGGACACTTGGCGCATGCGCGCGCAGAGAAACTGCTCAATCGCTGCGTGATCGCAGGCCTTTGCAGCCACAATCTGTAACGACCCGGGAGTCGCGTTACAAATAATCGACCGATATGGTGCCGTGGATGCCATCTCCATCGGCTGGAATCCTTTTGACGCGGCCCTCAACGAGGCCCACCGTACCCCTGCCCACTTCTCTCAATCATGCACTACCCGGCCAGAAGTGCAAACCGCAATAAAAAGCAACCGATCAAGCGTACCCAGGCAACCATTGCGACGCCATCCAATCGACACCGATCACCAGCTTGGGCTGCTTCATTCAATCTACAGCGCTTTTGGCAAGATGTCCAGCATATAGTGCATCAACTGCGACTCAGAAAAAAGGCAGAAGGCATAATCACGGGCAGACAAAATCGTATCGGCATGAAGCTGAGCCATTATTGTTTTCTGCTGCAAATATAATTGCTGAGACCTTTCTGCCACAAACGACTGTAACGCTTCGTTGCTCCTGCTAATCTCTCGATGACGCGTGTGTGCATTTGCACTATTTTTCGGAGTGCGAATCCAGTGGTCTTTGCTTTCAATCCAATCCCACCACTTTTGGGATCGAGCATCTGTAAATGCGTGTCTCAAAAATCGGTCCGGATTAAACTTCAAATCGCGCAATTCCCTCTTAATCGACCGCAATGACGATGCCAGAGACCGGGATTGGGAAAGCGACAATTTTAAGGTTCCCGACAATACCATATATTCTGGTGGTTTGATTCCAAAAAATTGGTGCATGATGGAATTGGTAACCTGATCGTATTTACCACCACCAACACCATGAACGAACACATCACTGCAAAGAAGTCGTACAAACATTGTCGTCATCAGGGCCCGCGGACGGATTCGAATTCCACGCTTTGAAATATCTGCAAGCTGGTTCACCGCTGTTCCGGCATCCCCATCTGGTGTGAGTGCTAGAGGAATTTCCAGACCCACCCCATCAGCCAGCAGTAACTCATCCCCGCGAAGTCGACACATGAGGCGGCGGCGACAAGGATTTTCTGTATCCCATATCCAATACGGCGCCTCAAGCCAACCATTTTCCTCTAGAAGGTTTGGAACAGGATGCGTTGCACTCCGCATATGGTGCGATTGCCGGTATTGGGTGACAGAGGCATTGTAGATTTCATGCAGGCGTGGAAGCTGAGCAAACATGTGGGCAGTAAACCAGCGAAACGCCTCCGTCTCACAACAATGACTCTGAGGAAGCTCTAGCGTCTGAAGCCCCCACTCGCCTTCTATTTGATGACGCGCCTGAGCAAGACATAAACCGACATGTTTCTCGGAGCGGGATCGCTCAAGGACCTTTTGCCAATACATACCGATACTAGGATCTGCGACTAGCGGTTTGATGGCTGCTGTAACTCGTGAACCAAAACTGCGAAAAAGATTCTCATCCATGACCTCCCAGTCCTCGTATGGCACTGCCAAGGGAACATCATCCAGCGCAATCCTTTCAAGAACCGGAGCTATTGGAGAACCTGTGGGAACTTTAAGTGATGTCGATTTGGGTACATCTGCATCAATTAAAAGATTGATCGCAACACCTCCCCGAGATGCTGCAAAAGCGCCCATGGCAAAGTTTTTTGCCCAGACACCAGGATGAAACAAATCCGGCTGATGGCCGGCAAAGATCAGTGGAGAAGAGGGCGCCCAACGGGCACGATCACCTGAAAGATTCCGATAGGAGGATGTATATGTAACCGCTGCGCGCAAAATTTCTTCGCGACATTGATCTGCCAAATTGCGGAAGCGGCGGCCTTGAAAATCGTAGTCCTCAAATTGCCCATCAAACAAATACGATTCTTCTTGATGCTGCATGTTGCCGGCCAGAACATCGTCAAATCGCTCCGCTGGCGGGTAGATCAATACTCCCTCATTGCGTGCAGGAACCTGCAGCTTCCCACTGTAACCTTTACTGCTGGCAATCTTCATCGTCGAGAATCTCCACACAATTGGGCCGTTTGATCAGGATCGGTCTGATCGGGCCCACCGTCACACACAGCAGCTTGCATAGCCTTGTCCAACACCCGATGGTAATAATTCAGTCGGGTCTGACCATCATCCAAAGCACCACCAAAAGAGCGCTGTTCTTCCAGGTAGACCAAAGGGATAGCCAGTTCCACAATATTCATCTTAGCGTATGCTGCCCGCACCCAAAGTTCCAAAGGCATGGCATAACCATTTTCAATCGTCTTTAATCGCGGAAGACTAGCCACACGATACGATTTAAATCCGCAAAAGGTATCCGTTAAATTCAATTTCAATTTGCGGTTGATCTCTTCCGTCAATTGTCGATTGATATTCCGTCGCTCTTCGGGAGCCACAACATCCCCTGAAAAATTCTTCAAGTAGCGGCTCCCGGAAACAATATCCGGCGGGATCCCGACCGATGCGTCACGGCAAGCAGCAGCAAATTCGGGTATCCTTTGCGGCTCGTGCTGTCCATCGCAATCAATCGTGACCAAAACATCATAGTTGCCTTCAATACCAAATTGAAATGCGCTCCGGAGAGCCGCACCATATCCCTGGTTTTTGGCATGCGTTACTACATGCACACGCTTGCTAAACGCCCTTAAACGACTAGCAGTTGCATCGGTCGATCCATCATCAACGACCAGTATGTCCTCGGCGTTGCGAGACACGCTCTGGAGAACCTCCTGGACATATTGTTCTTCGTTGTATACCGGAAGAGCTGTTAAAAAACGTAGTGGCATCTCGTTTCCTATCGGTCTGACATTCTTAGCTACCATTCTAAGCTGGAAATAATTGAACGAAAATAGGTTGGCCTGAATGGGCCCGCAATAATAGCGACTGTGACGATTTTTCCGTCCAGAATTGCTCTATGTGCGATGCGGCATCAGAAAAATTGCAAGCCATCTATTCCACGAAGGCACTATTGCACCGCTTGGCAGATACCGGGAGCAAGGAGCAATACGAAAACATTCTGAGTATTCGGCCAAAACAATGGCAACACCCGTCATCCACCGATTAGGCTTGGTGGCCATCGAGGAGTCGACCCGGCGAACCCATTATATTGTAACCCGCATCGACATGCATTAT
>JABABY010000149.1:4826-5158 GCA_014237955.1 Planctomycetota bacterium | reverse complement strand
AGTGGTTGCTTCGCAGCCAGACGAGTACGGTGCAGATTCGGGTGATGGACGAAACGCCTCCGCCGGTACGGATTGTTTCGCTCGGTCGCGTCTATCGCCCCGATACCGCCGACGCCACACATTACCCGATGTTTCATCAAATTGAGGGACTTCTGGTCGATACCGATGTTACGATGGCGGATCTTAAGAGTGTGCTGCGAATGTTCTGCAGCAGCTATCTGGGCGAAGATGTCCATGTCCGCTTTCGCCCCTCGTTTTTCCCTTTTACAGAACCGAGTGTGGAAGTCGACATGCGGTGGCAGGATGGCTGGATTGAAATGGGTGGTGCAGGA
>JABABY010000149.1:0-4816 GCA_014237955.1 Planctomycetota bacterium | reverse complement strand
ACCCTAATGTTTTTGAAGCGGTTGGTTATGATCCGGAAAAGGTAACCGGTTTTGCTTTCGGTCTTGGGGTTGAGCGGCTCTGTGCCCGCCGTTATGGAATTACAGATATTCGCGAGTTATTTAAGAACGATGTTCGCTTTTTACACCAGTTTTAAGGTCACGCCATGTTGGAAAACATGAGTTGTGCAACTTCGACAACGCGTTTTTTTCTCATCGAGTTGCAAACGAGTTAACCCAAAACCCATCGTCTGTGAACCCATGATTGTTAGTTGGAATTGGCTCAAGCAATACGTGCCGCTCGAGATGCCAGTTGCGGAACTCGAAGAACGCCTCATGATGGCGGGTCTCAATCACGAGGGAACGGATACGGTTGATGAGGATCTGGCAATCGATTTGGAAGTGACCAGCAATCGGCCCGATTGTCTTGGCCATCTTGGCGTTGCGCGAGAAATTGCGGTCCTCTACGATTTGCCGTTGGCAATTCCCGAAGCTGCCCCGGTGGCCTCGGGACCGAACATCAGCACGGTCACGGGAGTAACGCTTGAATCACCAGAGCTTTGTTCGCGGTACACTGCCCGTGTCATTCAGGGAGTCAAAGTCGCCCCGAGTCCCGATTGGCTCATCGAGAGACTCAAGACGGTGTACGCAACCAAGATGAAAAAGGGAACTGCCTGGACGCCGGTAAACAATATTGTTGACATCAGCAATTATGTTCTCCTCGAATCGGGGCAGCCACTGCACGCATTTGATCTTGAGCAATTACACTCTCGCCGAATTATTGTTCGGCAGTCTGAGGCAAAGGAACCTTTTCTTGCAATCAACCACAAAACGTACTCTCTTGATGCAGGGATGTGTGTGATTGCCGATGCGGAGCGACCGGTCGCACTTGGGGGTGTGATGGGGGGCGCCGACACGGAAGTTTCTGAGAAAACGACAGATGTCCTGATTGAGAGCGCACTGTTTGACCCGATTGCGATTCGCACTGCCGCGCGCCGACTCGCTTTGCACAGCGATTCCTCCTACCGTTTCGAACGGGGGCCTGATCCGGAGGGCGTCGATTGGGCGAGTCGTCGCTGCTGTGAGTTGATTCTCGAGGTGGCAGGAGGTGCGTTGGCAGAAGGTGTGATTGACGTGGGCTCTGCGAGTCCGCCAAGGGAACCCATTGTGCTGCGGATGCATCAGTTGGAACGCATTTTGGGGATTGCGATCGATCGTGACGAAGTGGTTCGCATTCTCACTGCGCTGGGAAATGATCCACAACGGGTTGAAGCAAAATGCATCGAGGTGCAGCCTCCAAGTTGGCGAGCCGATTTGTACCGTGAAATCGACCTTGTCGAAGAGGTGGCAAGGATTCACGGGTATGACAAGATTCCCGAAGATGGTCGGGTGCCAATGCGAGCTTCCTCACGAAGCCGACAGGATCGAGTCCTTGCACGCGTTGGACGGACGCTTACGGCAGCCGGTTTCGACGAAGTGGTAACCGCCAGTGCGGTTGACGAAAAGACAAGCGAGGTGTTTAGCCCGTGGTCGGATGCAGATCCGATTTGTTGCGACACGCCGATGCTTCGCGGCGCGGCCCTGTTGCGCCGCAGCCTGATTCCCAGTCTACTTTCGGTGCGACGGACCAACGAAAGCCTTTCCAACGAAAGAATTGAATTATTTGAAGTGGCTCGTGTGTATCTGCCCATCTCTGGTGCGCTGCCGGTCGAGGAAACGATGGTGGCTCTTGCGAGCGGAAACGGTTTTTTTGAGGTCAAAGGAGTATTGGAAGCGATCCTTGAAAGATTGGGAATTCAGGAGCAACTCGAGGCAGCAGATTTTGAGAGCGCATTTTTTCGTAGCGGAAAAGGTGGCGAGCTGAGTCTTGCGGGCGAAAGACTGGGATACCTGGGAGAGGTTTCTGATTCGGCGCGCAAAATGTTCGATTTGCGGGGTGAAGTCGCCGTTGCCGAAATCCGCTTCGATTTGCTTTTGCAGTTGGCGAATCTCGTCCCACAAGCGAGCCCCCTTTCGTCCTACCCGGCCGTTGAGCGGGATTTGAATTTTGAGGTGCAGGAAGAGGTGCGATGGGCAGAGCTCGCCGAGACGGTCCACCGCGTAGCGGGCGACTATGTTGAGACGATCGAGTATCTGGAAACCTACCGTGATAAGGAACGACTCGGGCCGGGCAAAAAAAGCCTGGTCCTGAAGGTCGTTCTTCGCAAAGCGGATGGAACACTCACCGGCGAAGAGGCGGACGATGTACGCAAGCGTATTGAGGCTGCATGCGGGGATCAACATGATGCGGTGTTGCGGGCATAACACCCGGTCATAGGGCCTCGGCGCGAGCCAAAATATCAAAAGTCGATCGCGTCGTCCCAGATATTGGGCAGATAGTTGGCGTTGATGCGCTGCTTGACCAAAGCGCGCTGCCGATCATTCAGTTCGGTCATTGCATCAATCCCCTCCAGAATTGTACTCTCGTTCTTTTTTGTCAACTTATTAAGTACAAAAGTGCCGGGAAGCGTGAATCCCTGAACCCCCGTTAAGCGTTGGTGGGCTCCTTCTTTGGTTACTTCGATTTCGATGAAGATATAATTTCCCATGGTGGGTATTTGTTTGGGGTTTTGAATCGCTTTGACAAATCCATCTTTAATCTGGACCATCCAGCCTTTGCCGTCATCGTCCCAGCGGGCGACGACCTCCCGGCTATTGCAGATCATGTAATGGCAATTACGACGGAGGATCTCGGGTCGCTTGAACTCTACGGCAACGGCCTGGGCATTTTGATCCTGCGTGATGGTTGGCGCCTTTGAGCCATCAGCGCTTTCCTGTTCCGGAAATTCTCCTAACGGGCTGGAATTTTTGATTCCCTGCAGTGATCGGTTCTCATTCGCCTCGGGAAGTGGCACAGCAGCGGCGCAAGCGGGGCAGCGCCCCTTTTTACCAGCGAGATGGTCGGGAGCTTTGAGTCGTTCGTTGCAGTGGGGGCATGTGGTGCGGATCATGTTCGATCATCCTCACCACCCATCCTAGACGTGGCGAGGGCACTCTGGCAACCGAGTCAGATGGAGCGTGCCTTTGCGCCAATGCAAAAAACTGTTATTTCTGAAGCGCCGCAGTAACGGACGGGTTAAGGTAGAAGAAGTTGGAATTCAATCCATTGGGAGACTTTGGCATGGGGAAATGGAAGATTGCGGGCATCAATTTCGACCATTTTCATATGGGCGACAATCTTCGCATGGCCCACGAACATCCGGATGTTGAGATTGTTGGGCTTTGCGATCGAGAGCCAGATCGGATGGCCGAAGCGGTGCACAATTTTGGGATTTCCAAAGATTGTCTCTTTACGGACTACGAGCGGTGTCTTGAGGCAACGGAGCCGGACATTGTTCTGCTCTGTCCGGCAACAGCACAGCACGCAGAGTGGACAGAAAAGGTGGCTCCGAGCGGCGCCCATATTCTCATGGAGAAGCCGTTTGCCGCAACGCTTGCCGAGGCGGACCGGATGCTTGTGGCAATGGAGCCCACTGGGAAGATGCTTGCCATCAATTGGCCTTTGGCCTGGTATCCACCTCACCGTACGACGAAGCGGTTGATCGATGAAGGTAAAATCGGGGATGTGATCGAGGTCCACTTTTATGACGGAAATCGTGGGCCGTTATGGCATGCAGCGGACAAAATTGAGAAAACGGCTGAAGATGTGCAACAAGAAAAGCCGCATAGTTGGTTCTACAAGCAAGCGGAAGGGGGCGGCTCACTGCTCGATTACCTCGGTTACGGTACGACCTTGGGCACCTGGTTTTTGGGAGGGCGTAGTCCCTTGGAAGTGACCGCCACAGTCGACGAGCCCGCGGGTCTGGAGGTGGATGAACATAGTGTCATTGTCGCACGATACGATACGGGACTCTCAAAATTCGAAACGCGCTGGGGTACCTTTACCGATCCCTGGACGCACCAGCCACAACCCAAATGCGGATTTATTGTCGTCGGTAGCGAGGGGACCATCAGTAGCTACGATTACGAGTCAACGATTCGTATGCAGACTCGCTCAACTCCTGAAGGTGCCGTCCTTCCGGTTGACGTGCTCTCCTGCCCCGATCAGAACCCGGTCCAGTACATGATCGATTGTCTCCAGCGGGAGGTGCCGATCGAGGGGCCGCTTTCAGTAGAGATCTCTCGCATTGGCCAGCAGATTGTCGATACTGCGGTGCTTAGTGCAAGGGAGAAACGGACCGTCTCGCTAGTCACCTGAGGGTTCTTGAGGATGGGATGTTATCCATTTGCTTGGTGGACGGTTCGTAAACGAACCATCGCCAATTTCGTGTTAGCTGGGAGGCCCCGATGAAATCGAAAGACGAACTGCAACCGATCATCAAGGAGATTACTGCGGTCGAGAGTCCAGTCGGCATTGATGCGGTTTATGTCCATGCCTTGATCCTGGACAAGCTCAGCTCCATCGAACAACGAATCGATCGCCTCGAGTCAATCGTGGCCGAGAAGCTCGCGGGTGGCAACCCATAAGGTTGATTGACGGTGGAAGGCTGTTTGGACGATGAGAAGCTTGTGGGTAGCGCACAAGCATTCTTTTCTTGTTATACTTGAGCAACTTTCGGACAACACAGTGCGATCGGTTCGCCAGCGTGGTGATTGTCGGATTCTATTTGCGAAAAAATATTTCTAGATCGTCATGGCGACAACACAGCAGAAAATATTTTCAAAGATTTCATTAATGAAAAAAATATTGAACTTGTAAATTCAAAACTATCTACAGCTAGAGAGAAAAATATCAGTGGCGTTCCTTTTTTTGAGATAGGAAAAGATTTTATTTCAGGTG
>JABABY010000148.1 GCA_014237955.1 Planctomycetota bacterium | reverse complement strand
CCCCGAGACATTACAGCCCGAATTTAAGGATGGATTGGTGGCACCGCGGGAAAATTCAGAATCGGGGCAGAAGGTATGGGAAATTGATCTTCCCGGACGCAATCGTTTGCAGATGCGGATTGCTCGGAGATCTGCGGATGGTGCTGAAGGCCGTTTTAACTTGGTCAAGCAGACGTTGACGTATGACCTGTCGATGCAGGGATTACAACTCGACGCGGAATGGACACTAGGTGTGTATCGAGAGCCATTAAGGCAGCTTTCGGTGAGGATCGACCCTGAATTGCAACTGGTTGATGCGCAATTGGGCGAACAGCGCATTGCTTGGGCCACGAAAGGCCGGGCAGAGGATGGAACCCTGCGGACGGTATTGAGCTTTCCGCAGCCAGTTGTTGGTACGGATCGTGTTCTGAGATTGCGGGCAGTCGCACCGCTGGTGACCCAGGGCACCTGGAAATTACCCGGCATCAAGCCAGACGGTCTTTTCTGGCAAGAAGGGACAGCGACGCTTGTTGTCGCTGAGCCTCTTTCGATTGCGAGGATGAATCTTGAAGGATGTCGTCAACTTCGGACCAGTGCGTTGCCGGGAACGGCGTCCGGTGAATCGATCGAATTGCAATATTATGGATCGGAAGCGAACGTTGACGTGTTGCTTTCGACGGTCCCACCAGAGATGACGATAGATGCGCTCACCACCTATGAACTGGATGATCATACAATCAGTGGCCGTATGGTGTGTGATTGCGCGGTAACAAAAGCAGAAACATTTAAGCTGCAAGCAGAGATTCTTGGCAACTGGCAAATCGAATCCGTGGTCTCAAGGCCCTCCGGAATGATTGAAAGTTGGGAGACGCAAGAGATCGACTCGAGGCAAATCTTAAAAATAGATTTGAAACGTGGTATTTCTGCGGATGCGCCATTGCGTCTGGGTATTGTCGGCCGAAGTCGGCAGGGAGCACCTGGGGAGAGTATTGATTCGAGTCGGTTAGAGATGCTTCAGTTTGATGGAATCCAGAGGCAGGTTGTTCATGTTGTTGCTCGCGATCCATTTCGGTTAAGGGTTACGGGCCCCGATGCGCTTCGACAGGTTGCCCCGTCAACCCTGCTGGCAGAGGATCGCCGTCGTCTCGAAGAGCGGTTTTCTGAGGATCGAGCGGTGTCTCTAGAGAGGCCATTGATCCATGATGTACCAGGCGAAGTGGAAGATGGCAATCGAGAGGTTGACGAACTCGAGGGAATGTTCTGGCTAAATGATCCTGGGCCGGCCCATTTTAGGTTGACTGTCGAAAAGCCGTCTCCGGAGTTTACAGCGGTCACTAAAATTACTGCAAGGCTTGAAGGAAACAATCTCCAGGAGAATGTCCACATCGAATGCACTCCTCAAAAAAGCAGTGTTGACTGGGTCATTGTCGCCTTCGCAGAAAAACGAGATGAAAGTCCTCGTTGGTCGGTGATCGACGCGGATGGTGTGGTTTTGGACACCGTTAGAGCGGTGCGACTACCCCCAAGCCTGCAGGACGATCCGTTGATGCGGGAAAAATGGAAGGTGAGTTGGACCCGCCCATTGAGTGGACCATTTCAGATTGTGGCTGAACGGAATACCGAATTCGCCGAACTCGTTCCGGTCAATTTAGTCAGTCTGCCACAGGCGATCGAACAACTCGGGACAGTGACATTATTTAGCGAGGAGTCGTCTAAAACAGTCGTTGAAAACCGGACACTCAAGCCGTTGCCAGCAGAAGAAGTTCCCAGTCGCCGCCAGAATCAGGTTGTGGCAAAGTATCGTTACGACCCCGATCGCCATTTAGGCACCGGAGAGCGTGCTGCACTGCTGGTCGGCACGAACAAAGCGTTCACGCAAATGGCGGTGGTTTGGCAGGCAGTTGCAGAATCCTGGTTTTCACCCGATGGGAGCGGTCGCCATCGGATGACCTACTATCTGGAAAATGATGGGAGTCGCAATTTTAAAGCCGTTCTGGATTCGAAGGCACTGGTGGTGGGCGCTAAGATCGACGGTGTGGGTGTGCGACTGCCACAATCGGAATCGACAGATTCGATTTCTCTTGCGCTGCCAGAAGACCAACGTTTTACCGTGGTGGAGTTGCAACTTGTGACAGGTGCCCGCTCTGGGTGGTTGGACATGATTCGCAAAATCCATTTGCCGCTTCCACAAATCGATATGCCCATTCTTCACTGGGATCGCATTTTGCATGCACCGGTTGGCTACACGATTAGTGATGGAATGGATCGGGGATCCAATGGTAGCGATGTTCTTGGGTGGCGGGAGCGTTTGTTTGGTCCCTTGGCGAGAAACGAACATTTGAAAGTGTTTGATCCGTTTGATCAAAAACAATGGTCGGCGACGGCGATGTTGTCTATTGCCGTGTCGCAGCGCGATCGGCAGTTTGCGATTGATTTCTTAGACGCTTTTGGGAAGACGCTGGATCAGAATAGGCAGTTTGCATCCTGGGGGCAGTTGGCAAATATTGATCTGCGTGGTGCCGTTTCCCGGTCGGATTCAGAGAATGACGATTTGGAAGTATGGGTGGATCGCCAAGCTCTCGGTGAGGCAGGTATTGGACCCAATTCACCCATTGTTGTTGCTGCAACTCGGACGGGCCAGCAGGCGGCAGCCGATGCGCTGATGGCGGCTAACTTGGTAGTAGCAGTCGTAAAAAATCGTTTACTTATTTCGTCGGTGGACCGTATTAAACCCTCTGACGCAAACTGGCTTGTGGATGGTGTCCTCTGTGGAAACTTCTACGGGGATGAATCCCGCAGGCTGCGACGCATCTGCCGACAGACTGGTGAGCCTGTATCCGATTGGGTCGCTAATGGGGATCTGGTGAAAGCGCCCTGGAAAATGATCTGGCGGGACGGATATGCCACAACGGAAAATCGGGGCACAGCGACGTATTATTTGGAAGGAAAGCGTGCAAGAGTTAGTGAAGTGTATCTGCTGCACACTTCATCAATGCATGCATTGCAATGGACTCTATTTCTTGTCGTCTCGGTTGGTGGTTGTGTTTGGCCACTTTTAAAAATTCGAACGGGAGTGATTCTGGTTCTTTCTTTGGCGGTCTTGGCACTGGTGATGCCAGCGGTCATTGCGCTGCTGCTCAATGCAGTATTGCTGGGCGTGGTCGTTGCCATGCTGTGGCAGTTACGCAGTATTGTTTGGCGGCCAGCGAGACAAAAGTTTGATTTGCCTAAGAATATGGGTGATTCTTTGTCAACGACACAGACGCTTCGTTTCTTCGGTCCAGAGATTCTGCTAGTACTTTTTGCTGCTTCCGTCTCCTTTGCAATTCCAGGAGGAGTCCTTGCTCAGACGCTTCAAGAGGCGTTTCCAAAAGAGGGAATTCCTTCTGTGGTATTTATACCAGTCGATTCGGACAACCAGCCCGTTGGCAAAACCTACTACGTTGAGGAGGCTCTTTTTAAGGCATTGCATCAGCAGGCCAAATCGGAGAGCGAGGGGCCCACCGATTGGCTTCTGGCGAGTGCGATCTATCGCGGGCAGATGGAATGGGATTCGGATCGAAGGCATTTGTCATTAACGACACTGACGGGGGTTTTTGTTGTTGAGGTTTTTGGGCACCAAGCTGAGGTACACATTCCAGTTGGTCGACTCGTGGATGACGTCATGAATTGGCAGATTTCTGTGGATGGCAAGACCACGCGAAAGATACAAAGTGCTGCTGATGGCACCCCCATTGTGGAAATCGATGCCCCAGGGATTTACCAAGTTGAGGTTCAGTTAGCTGCCAATGCCGAGGTTCATGGGGGGGGACAGCGTATTGATTTTCCCATTCCTCCATTGGCAACCGCGCGATTGGAATTGGAAGTGCCTGTCGATGCGCCTCCTATTAAAATTGCCTCAGCCATTGGGGGTTCCGTGCGGCAAGACAATCATGGACGGGTGACTGCCCAACTCGGACCAACTTCGCGACTGGCAATATCCTGGAGGGATAGCCGTGGAGCGGACGCCGGGGCTGTTGCAGACGTTAACCGTTTATTATGGCTGAAGATTCAGCCGGGTGCCGTAGTGATTGATGCGAGAATCCAACTTAATGTTCAGGACAACCGCGTGCGACGATTGCAGCTTGCTGCCGACTCGCAATTGCGGCTACTTTCGCCAATACGTGCACGCGCAGGTGGCGAACCTGTGGGGTTATCCCATGTTCGCACGGTTCCGGGGGACCCTCAAATCATTGAACTGGAGTTTGCGCGATCTGTAACAGGTATTCAGGAAATTCGTCTGCCGTTTCTGCTCGCTGGCATTACAGGAGTTGGCAATGTTCGGCTTCCCTACCTGGATTTGATTGGAGCTCGAACGAGTCGTAACTGGGTGGCAGTGTCTGTGGACCCCGCATTGCAGATAGACCGCAATAATATTCCGCAAAACGAAGATCTGGTTGCCGTGTCTGCTGCGATGATACCGGATCCCTGGAATATTGCAGAGCAGAAGCCCGCCCTTCTCTACCGTCAGACACAGCTTGGGATTGATTGGAGTTTCCCTACAATACCTCAGGAATCTAACACGGTCGCCTTGCAGCGGTTGTCGTTTGGATTTTCCGATACCCATGTTGATGCGATTGCAGAATTCGATTTGGAAACCACTGATGGACACCGCTTTGATTATCATGTGCATGTTCCGAAAGGATTTGTCGCACAGCAGGTGGAGCTCATCTCAAGGGGTATCAACCGCGTTGCGAGATGGACAATAAGTCCAGATCGTCAGATGGATAATCGGCTGGCGCTCTTTTTAACGGGGCCCGTTACCGGCAAACAGCAGCTTGTCATTCACGGGCAATTTCCTGGCGGTATTGGAGAAAGAGAACTTCCGGATTTTCAACTAGACAATATCCGCTCACGAGGCCGCCAGGTTGCAATCTATCGCCAGCCGCCTGTAGCAGTTGAACTAAAATCTGCGGAAAATTTGCAATCGGCTACAGGTGGGGACATTGTTCCTTCTGTGGTACCGCCGAGTTTTGGCCAGTTGGTAGATGTTTTTCTCCTCGATCGTAAGGCAATAAAACCACGGGTTGAGGTGCGTCGTAATACGCCCGAAGTGACCTGCCAGCAGGTTGTTTCGGTCAACCGGATCAATGGACAGTGGGTGGGAGAAATTGATCTGAAAATGGGCCTAAAAAAGGGGACTTTGGACGTATTGCGATTGCGTATTCCCCCAGAGTTTCCGGGGCCTTTCACGTT
>JABABY010000147.1 GCA_014237955.1 Planctomycetota bacterium | reverse complement strand
AGAAGAAACATAGCCATCGCCTGTGATTTCCAGAGGGCGCCCTCTCGGGGGCGGTTTTGCAGATACCGACGGTTCACGAACCGCCAATCGCTGCGAGACAAACACGATCGCAACGATGAATAGCAAACCACCGAGGCCGGCCCACCACCGGACAAAACCGGCAGGTTTCCGCTGCAGCACCTTTTGCTCCGTATCATGGCTCATACAAATTCAACCCCAAGGAAAGATTTGTATCGTTATTCTAAACAAACTTAATGAGGCTGTCACACCAAACGCTGGCCAGAGCAGAAACCTCTTAATCCTCAAACACCTTATTTTCCGATCTCTGGCCACAAAAATGCAACATTCAACATACGATGAGCGAGTCGAGTGATGCCGATCCCAAGATAAGAACTGGCGAAAGCAGCGTTCATCGAGCACCATTCGACCGACCACTTGAGACATACAACTTCCATTTTGATCGCAGTAGCCTCAGGAGGGCACTACTTTCAAGTAGGCATTTTCTGCCTCTCGCGAGTGCCCCACAACAACCCGCCTCTGGCCAGAGGGGTGGCATTCCAAAACTCCTGCCACGTCAATAGTCTCTCCACAAAACGCCTGTCCACTATAGGTTGCCGTAAAGCAGAGAATCTCGCCGATCGATGGATGGTCGATGGTCCACCGGGCCGGATAGTGAAAGCCAAAGCGATCTTCGGTAACCTGCGCCCGCAGCCGGACCATTTCCTTTTTCCGCCAATGACTCGAGTCTGTCTCATTGGGCGGTACAACTAAGTCGATATCAAGCTTGATTCCTTCTACTATGGCCTTGTTGTGTTTCCGCTGTTCATGCCAACAGTACTCGGCAAACGTGAGCTCGCCACCACGGCGATCAAATGACTGTCGCCAGTCGGCAGTCGTCAAAGGCTGAAACATTCCTGACGTGTCTGCCAACAACTGACGCGCACGCTGAAAATCATCGTTGTGGTAGCAGACCAGGTCAATATCCGAGCCCTCGCCTTGTGCTCCAAGAAGCAAGGAGCCGCTGATGCCCAGATTCTTTGTTTGGATGCCACCATCAATGAGTTGCATCACAGCCTGACGTGTAGTCGTCTGGAAACGATTCGTTCCCTTGGCATGCATTAAATCCACCAGCCCCTCCCGTGCTGACCAATGGCGGCATATGGCTTCTTCAGGCACACCGTGCAGCGAGACATCACGACGCTCTGAACGATAGTGATATTGTGGATATGACCGACTCAACAACGCATCTGCCTCTGATGTCGACAGCTTCAAATAACGAAGCGGGGAAACAGCCGTTGATTCGGCTTCTTGTATTTTCTGGTAGCGTAAAAAGCTGATAATACGACCTTCCTCTTGGCCAAAATCAACTACGGCAAAAAACAGGCCCTCCGCAGTACTCACGTAATCACGCGGCAAAATTTTCAACTGAAATATTCCTAACCTGCCCGTTGGCAACAAGAAACCTATTAGCAACCAGAGAAAACCGGTTTGTCTCAAATGGTGAGGTTTGTCACAATCATGTTAGTAGCTTACCATGGGATTGTCACACTCGATCACACAAGTGCGATTCGAGTGATTGCAAGATAGAACTCTTTGCCCAGACAATCCGCCGCGCAATACTTTTTATTAAATATTTTCGAGTTTTGTCCTTACCTATGAATACTCTTCGACATACTTTTTTGGTTCGCTGCCTATCGGTCGTATGGGTACTTCTTTTCGTAGCACTCTTAGAAGGATGTTTTTCTTCCTCGGAAAAGAATCGCAAAGTATCACCAGAAGGTGCCGCGAGCGAAATGGATGGCCATCAAAAAATGAAGTCCCTGCTCAAACACATCGCAGAGCATCAAAGCAAACACAATTCTTTCTTTGGTGATGGCATGGCAAAGCAACTCCGTAACAAAATCGACTTTTCTCCCGTAAAGAACTCCGATGAGATGCAAAAGTTAAAAGTCCGACTGGCCGAGGCGGTTATTCGCTTAGGCAATGCCGAAGAGGCCATCCAGCTATTGGAGGGTGTGTATGAAAACATGGAGCACTATTCATCTTCCATGCCCGATTTATTTCGTAATTATGTGCGATTTAAGCTTGGCTTGGCATCTCTCCGACTCGGTGAAATCCAGAACTGCTGCGAAAAGAATACGCCGGAGAGTTGTATCTACCCCATAAAAGGCGGCGGCCTGCACACGCGTGAAGAGGGATCCCGCAAGGCGATCCATTACTTTACGGAAGTTTTAGAACATTCAGACAGTAAAGATCCCCTTCACAAAACAGCACTGTGGCTACTGAACATTGCATACATGACCTTGGGAGAACACCCAGATGGCGTACCCGCAGCGCATCTGATTACGCTCTTTCAGGATGAACCAGAGACTGATTTTCCAGCATTTGAAAATGTAGCAACCACACTTGGTCTCGATACCGTTGATTTATCGGGTGGGGCCATCGTTGACGATTTCGACAATGACGGGAACCTGGATATCGTCAGTTCGACTTTCGATATAAAAGGCAACATGCACATGTTCCACAACAACGCTGATGGCACATTTACCGAATGCACCAAAGCGGCAGGCCTTGATGGACTTTTGGGTGGACTCAACATGGTTCAAGCTGATTTTAATAATGACGGTTTTGTAGACATCTTCGTTCTACGTGGGGGATGGTTTGGGGGAAATGGAGCACATCCCAATTCGCTTTTAAAGAACCAGGGTGACGGCACCTTTATTGACATTACTTTCGAATCGGGGTTAGGAGAATCCCATTCCCCAACACAAACCGCATCTTGGGCTGATTTTGATAATGATGGTGACTTGGATCTCTACATCGGCAACGAACAAACAAATCCAAGACAACGCTTTCCCTGTCAGCTTTTCAGAAACAACGGGGATGAGACCTTCACCGACATCGCAGCAAAAGCCGGCGTTGAGAATTTTGGCTTTACAAAAGGTGTTATCTGGGGAGACTACGACAATGACCGGTTTCCTGATCTGTACGTTTCGAATGCGGGCCATCCAAATCGTCTTTATCACAATAATGGAGATGGCACCTTTTCAGATGTGGCGTCGGAAGCCGGTGTGACACAACCAATAGACAGTTTTCCAGCGTGGTTTTGGGATTATAACAACGATGGCAATCTCGACATTTATGCATCCAGTTATCGCTGGAAACGTGGCGCAGTCGCTCAAATCGTCTCGAGTTACCAGGGGCAACCATTTTCAATGGGTCCGCCTCGCCTTTTTCAAGGCAATGGTGCGGGACAGTTTACTGATGTTGCAGCTGATACTGGAGTGCATACACTTTCTTTGCCAATGGGATCAAACTTCGGTGACATCAATGGTGATGGATTTTTAGATTTTTATCTGGGAACAGGCTACCCCGATTATGAGGCACTCACCCCGAATGTAATGTATTTGAACCGCGGTGGTCGGAGCTTTACGGACATCACAGCAGTGGGAAGATTTGGCCATTTACAAAAAGGGCACGGCGTTGCGTTTGCAGACCTTGACAACGATGGTGATCAGGATGTTTTCGAGCAGATGGGGGGAGCTTTCCTAGGGGATAAATTCGGTAACGCACTTTATCGCAACCCAGGATTTGGAAATCGTTGGATAGCCATCCAATTGGTTGGCACTCAATCCAATCGGTCGGGCATCGGCGCGAGAATTCACGTGGTAATATCGGAGGGCGAGGAAACGCGATCGATCTACAAACACGTGAATAGTGGTGGATCCTTTGGTGCAAATCCGCTTCGGCAATATATCGGCTTGGGCAACGCGGAGAAAATCGAACGTTTGGAAATTTATTGGCCAACTTCGGACACCACTCAAATGTTTCGCAACGTGCCTATGGATCGCTTTATCAGGATCCAAGAGAACGCTGACCAATACGAGATTCAGAAAGTGAAGTCCTTTAGCATGCCGCCGAAAAAATGAAAACTGCTTCAACGGTAGCGGGCTGGTATTGATCAGATAGTGGACTCATTCCCTTTCTGCCCTCGTCTCTGGGGAGGCCACTGCATCATCGCGCGATGGTAGGACGCGTGCCAGCTTTCATGTTGTGACTCATGAAACTTCAGGCAGGCCTCAGAGGAAACATAGCCACCGACTGTGATTTCCAGCGGTCGTGCTCTCAGGAGCGATTACACGACTTTCAGGCTGGCATTGTCTGCCTCGCGCGTGTGCCCTACAACGACCCGCCTCTGGCCACTGAGAAACGTTTTGCTCCTCATCGGAAAGGCCCGACATCTATTAGCCATCATCGATTTGCAATACTGCGATCAATGATTTTTGAACAGAGTGACCAGGGCCGCCCCCGCGATGCACAAAGTGATACCCAAGAACTGGACCAATTTGAGGCGCTCATCCAAAAACAGGTAGCCCAACAACGCGCCTACCACGGGCGTGAGGCAAAAAGCAATGGTCAGCACAATCGAGAGCTGTCCCGTTTTGAGTGCCGAATACAGGAATACAATTCCAAGACATCCCGTAATCAGACCGCCACCGATTGCAATGAGCAGGATTGGTTTTATTCCGACCGTTTTGGTTTGTCCCCAGAATGGATAGGAAATCACTGACAGAAGCAACACCGACGTAACGGTCCGGATTGTTGTCCCCATCACGGGTGCAAAATCTCCTAGCTGCACGCCCCTTTTTTCGAGTAACGAACCTACGGCCCAACATAACGCCGTCAGGACTGCCCAAAATTCAGGTCTCATTGTTTTACCGCCTTTAGATACATTGCACCGGTTGTCCTTCCCTCATTATCGATCCAGAGCATCATTTAGCCTATTGGGGGCAACATGCCAAACATGCTGCAGAGGCCGATGAGGCACATGAGATCGCCAAAAACAGTTATGGCAACAACGGGCGGGCACCGAGAATGATGGACACGTTTATGGCCAGCTACCCGACCTGCCGCTCGCCACTACGAGCAATCGCTAGAAAAGATTATAAAGCCAAGTACCGGAGGTGGGACTCGAACCCACACGTCCTTGCGGACACTGGATTTTGAATCCAGCGCGTCTGCCAATTCCGCCACTCCGGCGCAAACGAGAGGGAATTAGTTTCACCCTTTATTTGTAGGTTGTAAAGGTAGGTGAGCCTCGCTGCCCTGCTCTGCTGAGGGAGCCGAAATGGGAAATGGTTCAGAAAATGGTTCAGAAACCGGCGCATCGCTACCGTAATTTGCCCAGAGTTCACTGGCGAGATCATCGGCATCAATCAGCACGTAAAATTCCAG
>JABABY010000146.1 GCA_014237955.1 Planctomycetota bacterium | reverse complement strand
GCATACTCAATGAGCTGATGGGGTATTTGACTGCTTCGCTGATACGTTTGGGAAAGTGCAATTTCTTGTACAAATTGGCGAAGATTGAAATCAAAGGCGACAAGGGTCTCTCCGAGCAAGTCGAGTAACTCAGGATGGACAGGCGGATTGGCGCTATGATGCAAATCGAGCGGATGGACAATGCCTCGGCCGAGCATGTGTGCCCAGATTCGGTTGGCAAGATTCTTCTGAAATGCAGAGTAGCGCCCACTCGTCAGTTCTTCTGCCAATTGACTTCGCCGGGAAAACTTGGGAATCGGACGCACGCCTTCTTCAGGCTTAACGTGATACAGGTCACTTTGAGCCAATTCTGGATCGTTCAAGTGCGCTCCGCCCGGCAGGTGGGGCTTCATCTCCTTGGGATCATCTCCAACAAACACAGAAAAAAAAGAGGCTTCTCCCTCTCCCTTTTCAGCGACCACCGCACCTTTTTCCGAGTTCCCAAAAAGATAACTACGGTTCAAGAATGCATAGAGTCCGTAATAGTCCGCCTGATGGTAGTCGTCGATGGAGGGGTGATCATGACACTGTGCACATTCCATATTGATGCCGAGAAGAATCCTGCCAATATCACGAGTCATCGCATGGGGTTCTGCTGCCCGGTCGAGTAAAAATCTGGCGGAAGCGCGTTGTTCATTTTTTGCGCCATCTGCAACGAGGATTTCTCGGATCAGTTGGTCCAATCCCTTTTCTTTTTCAAGTGACTGCCGGATAAAAGTCCGAAACGTGTCTGGCTTTACAACTTTTTCCGGCATGCGCTCCATGAGCATCACATCAAGCACCCGCATAAAGTTTCGGTTGAAGTGTGGGTCTTTCAAAAGTCTCTTGATCAACCGTTCGCGCTTGTTTGGTGCTTCGTCAGCGAGAAATTCGCGTGCCTCTTTTGTGGAGGGAATCTTTCCAGTGAGGTCGAGATACGCTCTACGCATAAACTCGGGGTCGGAGCAAATTGCTGTAGGGGGGCCAACCCGTGCCGTATCGACCAACGCGTCGATCTGCCGATGGAGACTTTTATCGTCACCAATGTCTTCTCCGACGGTGAACTGGGCACAGCTGAAAATCAGCAGCCAGAGACAACTTGTTCGAAGGAGGATGGGCCGGGGATACATCTGGAGTGAACGCTCACTGGTTGCGGGAACGGAATTCAATGGAATCCTTGCCAGGGGCGGACGGGAAGGCATATTGCCACCCGGCATCTTCTGATTCCAGAACGCAAGTACTAACTACTGGAGGACTTGTAGCTTATTAGCACCCACCGAAAAGGTCAACAACAAAGTCCTTGGGTAATTGACCGCTTTTTGGGCTAACGCTAGCGGTGGAAAGTATTTTCATCGGTTGATCGAGTGGCGAAAAATATTTTTTACGGCACAAAAAAATCGCTAAATCCCCCAAAAGTGGTGGTCCTTTTGCACGGCTCACAGGGATGGGAGATAACGACGATTTTTGCACTTCCTGCTAGCAGTGCTACGGGCCTTGCTAGCACTGCTATCCGTTTTGACTCAATAGTCTTTTTGGCTTTTGATAGAACATGGAATGTGCTTCACGGAGGAAAGCGGGGATCTGTTCGGCAAAGGGGCTTTTGGCGAGGGCTTCTTGTAATTCGAACTGATCGATCTGCTCTGCATTGAGTCCTGGAAACCAATGGCCTCCATTGCCAAGCAGGTTGTACCGCATCTGCCCATACTCAAGCATGTCGTAGGCCAGTGCTAACGTACGCAACCACAACATGATCGGCATATTCATGTAGCCGGGGCTCTCATGCCATGCGGGCAACCCTTCGCCCTGATAGTCGGCCAGTTCAGGGCCAACAGCTTCAATCATGGCCGACCTGAGTCGCGCTTCGATCGGTGGCAGTAATGTGTTTGTCCGATCGATCTGGGAAAGTGCGTTTAACTGTAAATCAAAATCCCCCGGACAACTTGCTCCCAGACTCAGGGTGTGAATTTCAGATCTTGATAAACAGAACAGACAATTGAAAACGAGTGGATGCAAAGGGTCGCAAAGCGCAGAAAGCTTTTTTGGTGGCCTGTAAAGCATACCACCTTTGTCTGCGGGGCTGATAATGAACACGCCCATGTCGCGATGCCGGGCTGCCTCGATGGCCGGCCAGTTTTGTTGGTAAATGTAATACCAGTGCAGGTTCACATAATCAAACCCACCATCTTGCTCATGTTTCACCGCCGCTAAGATGACATCGAGGGAAGCATGTGTCGAAAATCCAACGTGGCGAACCTTGCCCTCCCTGACCAACTCGCGAGCAGCCGCCAGACATCCGCCCGGTCGAATCGCCCACCACAATCGTTCATGGTTGTTGATCCCATGCAGGCCTAGAAGGTCAATATGGTCAAGCTGTAGCCGCTCGAGTGATTCGTGTACTTGACCGACAAATACGTCCGGATCGGGATCCGGCGCCACCTTGGTCTGCACAATCAACTCGTCACGGGGTAGTGTGGGCAGCACAAGACCGAGTTGGCGTTCGGAAGAGCCATAACCACGAGCTGTTTCAATATGATTGATACCAAGCTCAAGGCTGCGATAGATGGTTGCCTTTAGATTTTCCTGATTGTCCGCAGGTACCTTTTCGAGGGGAATATCCTGCCATCGATATTGATAGCGCATGCCGCCACAGCTAAAAACGGGCATTTGCAGTTCGGTGCGGCCAAAACGACGATAATGCATGGCGTCTTGTATACGATTTGTCATGGACCGGTTCAAGCAGGATGGTCATGCACTCTTGAGGTTGATATGAGAACTGTTCCAATTACCAAAGTAATGGTTCTTTGGAAACAGTCTGCGTTGCAGTCGGTGGAGTGAGTGATGCCGTCTTTTGAAGTGTTTGGGAATATTGTTGATATCGCTGCGCAGCGGATTGTGCCTTCACGGGTCAAAGTTGCTAACGGGCATATCCAAGAAATAACCTCCAGCGGCGAGGAATCCGCAACGTTTCTGCTGCCGGGATTCATCGATTCGCATATCCATATCGAAAGTTCGATGTTACTGCCTCCCGAGTTTGCTCGGGCGGCCGTTATCCATGGCACGGTGGCCACGGTTTCCGACCCCCATGAAATTGCAAATGTCCTCGGAGCCGATGGCGTTCGATACATGCTCGAGGCAGCCGCAGATGTTCCTTTTAAGTTTTTCTTTGGTGCTCCATCTTGTGTCCCGGCAACTCCGTTTGAAACGTCCGGCGCTTTGATGGATGCCCGGCAGGTGGCTGCCTTACTCGATGATCCACGAATAGGCTATCTGAGCGAGGTCATGAACTTTCCGGGCGTCTTATCTGGAGACCAGGAGTTGCTTGCTAAGATTGAAGCGGCCCGGTCGCGAGGAAAGGTGGTCGATGGCCACGCCCCTGGCCTACGCGGAGATCAGGCCCGCAGATATATCGAGGCCGGTATTTCCACCGATCACGAATGTTCCACTCGGGAAGAGGCGCTGGATAAACTCGCTGCCGGGGCCAAGATTCTTATTCGCGAGGGCTCTGCAGCCCGTAATTTTGATGCACTTTTTGCACTGATCCGGGATTATCCCGACTGCTGCATGCTCTGTAGCGACGACAAACACCCCGACGAGCTACTCCATGGGCATATCAACCTATTGGTTCGGCGGGCCCTCGACGCCGGAGTTGATCTCATGAAAGTCTTACAGGCCGCCTGCATCAATCCGGTAGAGCATTACGGATTGGACGTAGGCATGCTCCGCATTGGTGATCCTGCCGATTTCATCGAAGTGGAAAACTTGAGCAACTGGAAGATTTTGCGGACCTTTATTCATGGTCAAATCGTTGCCGAACAGGGCAAAGCGCTTTTCGCTGCAAAACAATCACCCACCGTCAATCAGTTTCTCACCCGAAAGTTAAGCCCCGATATGTTTAGGGTGCCGGTACCCACGGGAGCCAAGACCTTAAATGTGATCGAAGCGATTGATGGCGAATTAGTAACGTCAAAAATGACAGCTGTAGCAAAGAACGTTGATGGCTACGCGGTGAGTGATCCGGAAAAGGACATTCTCAAGATTGCCGTGGTAAATCGATACCAAAAGGCGAATCCAGCAGTCGCATTTGTAAAAAATTTCGGTATCTCCCGGGGCGCGTTTGCTTCCTCTGTAGCGCACGACTCCCATAACGTGGTTGCGGTAGGCATCAGTGATGAGGAGATCTGCGAGGCGGTGAACCTCATCAGCGATGCTGGGGGAGGACTCTCTTTAGTAGCGGATAACGAATGCCATCTGCTCCCGCTCCCGATTGCAGGCTTAATGTCCCCGGGGTCCTGTGAGCAGGTCGGCGGAAAGTATGCCGAATTGGACAAAAGCGTAAAGGCCCTGGGCTGTCCGTTACGAGCACCCTATATGACACTTGCCTTCATGGCCCTTTTGGTAATTCCAGAAATCAAACTCAGTGATCGCGGCCTGTTTGACGTGACCCGGTTTGAGTTTATGCCACTGTTCAGAGAGAATCGCGATGGAAATACTTGTTCCCATGATGCTTGAGTTATCCCTATTGAATTGAAGTGAGTCATGAACAAAACGATTGATTGTGTTGTTTGCGGATCATGCGTCGTCGATATTCTGGTCCGTCCCGTACCCCTTGAGACGGCAATCGGAGGCGGACGCCTGGTAGAGGTTGACCCGATCGAAGTGACGACAGGCGGCATTGTATCCAATACCGGAATTGCAATGGCACGTTTGGGCATGACCGCGACTGCATTGAGCTATCTGGGCAACGACCAATGGGGAGAGTTGCTCCGCAACCGCTACCGGGAGGAGGGGCTTGGCTTTGACCATCTCGTAACCCATCAGCAAGCACCGACAAGTACGACAGCCGTGTTGATCGATGAGGGCGGAGAACGGAGTTTTGCCCACTGTGTCGGCGCGCCTGAAAAACTCGATCGGAAGTTTTTTCTGGATCGCATTGAACTCTTTGCTTCAAGCCGGATGATGCTTCTATGTTACTACTCATTGATGCCAAATGTACAACAAGATTTGGCAGAAGTTTTTGCGGAGATTCGAAAGCAAGGTTGTCTCACGGCCCTCGATGCGGCGGGGGACGGTGGGAGCATGCAGCCCCTCGACACAATTCTTCCGCACCTCGATATTTATGTGCCGAGTCATGCAGAGGCTACCAATCAGACAGGCCGCACCGATCCAAGGGAGATCATCAGTGTCTTTCGCGATCAAGGCGCAGCGGGACTGCTGGGCGT
>JABABY010000145.1 GCA_014237955.1 Planctomycetota bacterium | reverse complement strand
ATCTGACGTCTCATCTCTATTTCGCTGCCTGGTGCATAACCGGTCCAGACCGCCCGAATCTTTGCCCCTCGATCAATAAGAAGCGTCGTAGGATAGGCCTGGAGAACGTGGTGACCGCTGAGGGCCATTTCTGCATAGCGACGGGTGAGCCCACCAACATCAGTGTAAACAGGAATCTTTAGCCGACGACCGGAAAGATAATCGCGGGTCTGCTTCCAAAGTGGGCCGATCTGCTCGGTTTTTCCCGGGGCTCCACAGGAGACCGCCAGCACGCGAACACTTGCAATACCATCAAATGCATTGCTTAACGCGGCTATGTGAGGCAATTCAGCACGGCAAGGCGGACACCAGATGCCCCAAAAATTGAGCAAAACGACCGAACCCCGCAGATCATCCATCTCGACCAACTCGGCTGGCTCTGGTCCCTGCAGATGCAGATCCAGAAGATGCCTGCCAACAGATGGATGGTCAACTGCCGAAGGGAGATCCTGCCGCATCCACCGAAAAAAAAGGGGGGTGAGCAGAAAAACCAACCCGATTAAAGTAACCGCACATAAACGGCTGGAAAATGCTCCAGAAAGATACGATCCCTTTTTGTTTTCGGTCATTTTTCCGATTCCAAAATTACAGAAAAAGACTGCAACTCTTCCGGCCTGCTATGATTCGTGGTAGGACTTTGAAAATGGCTCCGTATTGGGGCAATACGACAGCACTGTTTTTGTTGAGCAGCAGTCCGAATCCTCAACTTTTTTGTCGAACAGCTCTTATGTTCTCAATCCAATACCTTTCGTTTCTTGGCATTATGCTACTGCAATGCCTCATTCTTTTTAGCGGATGTTCGGATTCGCAACAGACCGTTCTCCCTCCCGATATCGAAAAAAAAACGCAGCAGGATAATGACTCGCTCAACAGTACGGTGAGTCGCAATGCCCTGGAAAAAGCGAGAGCCATCCTCCGCAGCGGAGAGAATCCCAACACCCAGCCTGCAACAGGGCTTCCTCCCCTACATGCAGCTGCAGCCAATGGCTTTGTAGAAATGGGAATGTTGCTGATCGAACATGGGGCAGATGTCAATTTAAACAATAGGATCCATACGATGGATCAAGACGGCAACAAAATCCTTAAAAAAGGGCCGACGCCGCTTCATGTTGCTGCCACCCTACAGCAACTGGAATTTGCAGAGATGTTGATTCGTAGCGGCGCGGATGTAAATGCACTCGATGGTTTGCGAAGGACACCACTCGACATTGGCACCAGCAAAGGTCGCACGATAGACCGCCTGTTGGGTTCAACGTACGACACACAACAATTGGCCAATTTAGAGGATCAGAGTCTCGAAAACTATGCGATCCAGGAAATGCTGCGCAAAGCGGGTGCTAAAACCTCAGAGGAGCTTGCGCAGGCTGAACTTGAAAAGGAGATCAAAGCCAACCGGAGCAAATCGCTCCTTGGTCAAAGTTCCGAGCGGCTCAAACAGAGCAAAGTCAGGTCCAGCTCCAGAAAAGATCCAAACATCCCAGGTCGCGTTCCGGGCAACAGTCCACGAACTCCAGATGATCATCCATTCCCCGACCGGAATGAATGAAAGACCGAATGCCCCAATTCGCTGAAAGAAGTTTTTATAAAACTTTCTAAAAGCCCTCGACGCGCCGCGCATTCGCTTCAAGATGCTATTTCTTCGCGCAGTCTGTTTTGCGATACTAACCCAACACGGATTTTCAGAAGGCTCCAAATGGGTACATCGCAAATATGAAGATCTTTTTCTCGGTCGGGGAGCCTAGTGGAGATTTGCACGGCGCAAACCTGATCTTGCGATTGCAAAAACAACAAACTGGCTTGGAAATAGTGGGCTACGGAGGACCGCGAATGGCAGCTGCCGGTTGCCGTTTACACTCCGATCTTACTCAGCTGGCAGTCATGGGTTTGTCTCACGTTCTTTTTAATCTCTCCCGATTCTGGAGCCTCGTCTGTCAAGCGGATCGTTATTTCCGACACCATCGACCCGATGCTGTTGTGCTTATCGACTACCCGGGATTCAATTGGTGGATTGCGCGTCGCGCAAAAATCCATGGGATCCCCGTATTCTATTATGGAACACCACAAATTTGGGCCTGGGCCGGATGGCGCGTCCATAAAATGCGACGACTTGTGGATCATATCCTTTGCAAACTCCCATTCGAGCCGGAATGGTATCGGCAGCGAGGCTGCAACGCCACATTTGTCGGTCACCCCTACTTCGATCAATTGCGAGAGGAACGGTTGGATGAAAACTTCATTACGGAGTTAACGAATCGTCCGGGTCCGTTGGTAACCATTCTCCCAGGATCGAGGACCCAAGAAGTCAAAAACAATCTCAAATGGTTTCTCAAGGCCGCTCGGCTAATCCTCAAGGAGGTCCCCCAGACGCGCTTTGCGATTGCCATCTTCAAACAGTCCCAGGCCAAAATAGCTCAATCTCTGATCGCCAAATTGGACTTTCCCGTCGATGTTGTTGTGGGGCAGACACCTGAATTGATCCGCGCCAGCCATTGCACCATGGCCTGCTCAGGATCGGTATCTCTAGAACTACTGTACCACGAAAAACCAACCGTTATCCTCTATTGGGCAACGTGGTGGTTCTATGGGTTGGTGAAATTATTTGCACCACTTTTGCAGTTTAAGGTGAAATATATCACGCTTGTAAATATGCTCGCTGATGAACCGCTGATTGAGCGGTCCCGGTTTATTGATACGGACCGAAGCGGCGCAAAAGATATTCCCTTTCCAGAATACGCCACCTACGGCGACAAATCTGCACAAATCGCTCGGCACCTGATCCGCTGGCTTAGCGACGAGCAGGAATGGCAAAGGCGTCGGGCACAACTGCACCAGTTACGGGAGCAGATTGCCTGTGGCGGCGCTTCCGAGCGGGCCGCTACGTATATTCTCGGGCAGTTGGAAAATCATACTGACCAAATGCCTCAACCCCATTTTTCACCATCTGCCCTCGGAAAAGCGTCAGGAGTTACTCTCCTGGCCGATACGACCATTCGCTGCTGATCATTTGCAACAGACTCCGGTTGTTTCATAACCAAAGGTAAAAAAATGCTCGGTGAACCGCCAGCAAGCCAATACGACCTGCGTTTTAATCTTTTTGGCATTCCTGTTCGCGTCCACCCTTTTTTCTGGGTGGTGATTGCCCTACTGGGGCTTGGTGGCGGAGAAGATCCCATCAACCTTTTGATCTGGGTTGGCTGCGCCTTTGTATCGATCCTTATTCACGAATTGGGACATGCCGTAGCGGCACTCTCTAACGGTTGTCGGCCCTGGATCACACTCTATGGTTTTGGGGGCCTCACCTCCTACCAACCAACGCGCCACGATACCCGCAGAGAGATTCTGATCTCGGCCGCCGGACCAGCCGCCGGTTTTTTGTTCATCGCCTTTGTGATGGCGACAGTACATGCAAGCGGCCATTCTGTACAGCTATTCCCGGACCCGCAAGAAAGTAACTTATTCCCTCCCTGGGCATCCTTTTCTCTCTTTGCCTCGGATAATGTTAATACGCTTATCTGGTATCTATGGCAGATCAACATCCTCTGGGGCCTGCTAAACCTATTGCCAATCTACCCGCTTGATGGGGGCCAGATCATGCGGGAGTTGTGTTTGATCACAAACCGCAATCGGGGGATTGAACTATCGCTGGGGATTTCGATCTTCATTTCCACCGCCGTGGCAATTGCAAGTATTATGCTTCTCCAGAGGCTATTTCTTGCCATCATGTTCGGTTATTTGGCCTATACGAGCTACACAACCTTACAACGTTACACAGGCCGAGGCGGCTTCGGTGGTGGACCAAGCCACTAGGGAGGGCTGTAAGCCTATAGCTAGCGATTTGTACTGTCGATCAGTTGCAAAATAGGTTTGGCAATAGAAACGCCCCTGACTGTGGTCGCTTTTTCTTGACCGCAAAGAGCCTTTTCCATTGAGAGGCCTGTATTTTATTCAATTCCTGAACATGCAGCGTAGCACGTACTGCCAAACCGTATTGAGCCGACTACTTCCAAAGCGATATGTTCGTTCGTGCGGTGTTGTGCTTCTGAAGGAAATCGAGCCTTCAAATTGGCAGTTGACTCAATTTTTTTTTCATTTTTTTCTCGTCATGTTTTTTCATCCCTTTTGAGAAAACAAACCCCGATGAAAACTTCGCAGCAAGACCTGAAACACTCCCTCTGCGACATTATTTTCATGGCTGATGAACGTTCTCACCAGCTTTGATATGATTTTTCCGATTGGTTCCCACTTTCGACAAACGAGGTGTGTTTGCAGTGGTAAAAAACTCTAGAATGATAAAATAATGCGGGAATCAGTGACTTTTCATGACCTTGGCTAAACCATCAATACCTCCTTTTTGGGTGATCCGCTTCTGTTGAAACCATCAGTTCTGCTCTGGCAAACGAAAGGCCATCGCGTTTTTCCGGTGTCATCCTTTTGCAAACTGATTTTCGATGACCATGGTGTTACTTGGTGTGTGTGAGAAATGAAAAGACTTGTCGCCGACATCAAATGCCGAATAAAACTTCGTTTTTTTTTCAATAAGGTCTTGACGTGTTGTGAGGGATAGAGAAAATTCCGGACGAAGTTAGATTTATCCATATTGATTTGGGTTTTCGACTTCAAGTGTTTCAACGGTAGATGAGTCACCTTGGGTCTGGCTGTCTGTTGCTTTTTGTTTTTTGCTAATCGCTTAAACCAAATAGCAACGATTGACACCGCCTTAACAAAAGTGGCTCTTAGTCATGGTGGGACACGTGATGGACAACGGCTTAGTTTTGGCCCCGGCTTCATTTTGGCCCCGGCTTAATTTTGGCCCTGTCGAGACGGATCTCACTGAGAACTTTTTACGGAGGACGAACTGTGGCTAAGAAGAAGAAGAAGGCTGTGAAGAAGAAGGCTGCAAAGAAGAAGGCTGCAAAGAAGAAGGCAGTCAAGAAGACAGTCGCCAAGAAGAAGAAGGCTGTAAAGAAGAAGGCCGCAAAGAAGAAACCTGCTAAGAAAAAAGCTGTGAAGAAAAAAGCGGCCAAGAAGAAGAAGAAGGCCGCTAAGAAAAAGAAGAAGTAACTTCGCGGGTGACTGACTGCTCAATGCAGTCAAATCTACCGCTGAATACAACTGGCAACAACGAGGAAAGGCGACCGGAAACGGTCGCCTTTTCTATTAGTTTCAGGCCTTTTTCGTTACTGAAACCGCCTGCCGGCCTACACATACAGTTGACCGCAACCGGTCGACGAC
>JABABY010000144.1 GCA_014237955.1 Planctomycetota bacterium | reverse complement strand
CTTGGCCGGTCCCCTCGCAGGCCTGGTCCTTACCATTCCGCTGCTGGTCTACGGCCTGAGTGTTGCAGAGCCGGTGCCCCAAATCCCCGAAGCCCGAGGTTATGGCGATCCACTTTTAGTAAAAATGTTGATCCCGGTCCTCCACGACCTCGAGGAGGTAAAAACCGAATATGCAAAAAAACACAACGACCCCTCTCTCCTCGAGCGGGAATTCACTTTTATGGTCAATCCCATTTACATGGCGGCCTGGGTGGGGATGCTGGTGACGGGGCTCAACATGCTACCGATAAGCCAACTCGATGGGGGCCACGTTGCCTATGCGCTCTTTGGCCGCTACACCATCTGGCTTGCGCGGGCATTTTTGCTGGTGGCAATCGGATTCATTGTCTTGACCGAATCGTACAATTGGATGTTGATGTTGATCTTGGTGCTTTTTATTGGCATCGAGCATCCCCCGACGGCAGACGACACTGTAAAGTTGGGTCCGTGGCGCTATGCGTTGGGCCTCGCCTCACTCGCTATTCCTGTTTTTTGCTTTACCCCTTTTATTCTAATTATGGGCGGATAGTTTAATACAAACCAATTTTCTTTTTTGAACAACGCAGCAACAAGCTGAGAGAATCGTATGACAGCAAAATATCGCACCGCGCCAATACCAACCACGGCGATGCCAAAAGGCATTTCCTACATCATCGGTAACGAAGCGGCCGAGCGATTCAGCTACTACGGGATGAAGGGCATCCTGATTATTTTTATGACCCAATATTTAATATTCATGAAGGGGTCTTTGCCCGGCAGCGAGATGTCCGACGCCGAAGCGACCGCCAACGTCCACCTTTTTAATTCGGCCGTTTATTTCTTTCCCATTTTTGGGGCCCTGCTCTCGGATATTGTGCTGGGAAAATATTTAACGATTCTTTTGCTTTCGATGGTGTACTGTCTGGGACATGCCGCACTAGCGATTATGGGTGTCCAGGGAGTGCCACTCAACTGGATGATCGCAGGCTTGGTGCTGATCGCGATTGGTTCGGGAGGCATCAAACCGTGTGTTTCGGCCCACGTGGGCGATCAATTTGGTCAGACAAATAGCCACTTGTTGACCCGTGTCTTCGGATGGTTTTATTTTGCGATCAATACTGGTGCTTTTTTGTCGACGCTGCTCACACCTTGGCTGCTGGAGTGGTATGGCCCCCACTGGGCGTTTGGAATACCGGGTGTTTTGATGGGAATCGCCACAATTGCCTTTTGGATGGGACGCAAGGTCTTTATTCACGTACCACCGGGCGGTGTTCAAGCTTTTTTCGGCGAAACTTTCAGCCGCGAAGGCCTCTCGGCAATTTGGAAATTAATGGTGATCTATGTGTTTGTCGCTGTCTTCTGGGCCCTGTTTGACCAAATGGGCTCGTCGTGGGTGTTGCAAGCTGAAGATATGGACCGGCATTGGCTGGGGATTACCTGGCTCTCTTCGCAGATCCAGGCGGTCAACCCGATCTTAATCCTTGTCTTTATTCCGCTTTTCCAGTTTGTGGTGTATCCGGTAATCAACGCCGTCTTTCCACTGACCCCAATGCGAAAAATCTCGATAGGCCTGTTTGTTATGGTCGGAGCGTTCGCCATCGTTTCTGTTGCCCAGGAAATCATCGACTCCGGCGGGAGACCCTCTATCGGATGGCAGGTGATGGCCTATGGACTGCTTACTGCAGCTGAGGTGATGGTTTCAATCACCTGCCTGGAGTTCAGCTATACCCAGGCACCCCGCAAGATGAAATCGGTGATCATGGCGCTATTTTTGATGAGCGTATCTCTCGGAAATTTTTTCACCGCGGCAGTCAATAACTATATTATTGTGCCAGAAGGTACCGCCCCGGCGACCGATTTGATGCACTCCCTCTCACGGAAGTCGCAAGGAGGCGATATTGAACCAGGGTTCTTCCATGCCTCGGCCGCCGAAGCCGGTATGGAATCAGACAAAACCCCAGAGGGACATTTTCTGCTGAAATTGTCAGGTCCGGGCGGCAACTTTGAATCGGAATCCACCGTTGAGATACTTTATTCTACCGACGGCAAACAACTGAAAATTCACACGTCAGAAAATCAACAGTTAAATGTGGCGCTTGTTGAAATTGAAAAACACTGGGATACACATCAGGCGCTCCCGCTTGATGCGCAGGGAACAAAGCTAATAGAAGCGTTGCAAGACGTACGCGGGAATCCGTATCGATATGACCTGATAAATAGCAAATTATTTTTGATCAGCAGCAGTGGTCCAGATGGCGAGCACCTAACGGCGGATGATCTCAATCTGAGCGTGACAAGAATTGCAAAAACAGAGGAAGAAATAGTGCAGGAAGCCAATTCCGGAGGCGACTTGACCTCTGCTTTTCATCCTACTGAACCGTGGCTTGCCCGTCGCAAGGCGGAAATGGCTGCCGACAATAATAACGGAACGGATGTGGTTGACGATTCTGATAATGAAGCAAAGTCGTTCACCACACAAATGTCTGTAGGTGGTGGACAGAATCTGGCCGGTGCAGCGTACTTCTGGTTCTTTGCACAATTAATGTTGGGCACAGCCTGTCTGTTTGTGGTTGTCGCCTTGCTTTACAAGCCACGTGAATATTTACAGGTCGAATCGGCCGACTAATAGAGAGCCGCACAAAAAGTACAGAGCCACCCAACTCTTTAACAGATGACGTCCACAACCACAGCAACGATCAGGGCAAAACAAATTATAATTTTGCCTTTGCCTTCGGCATCGTACTCAACGCGGTCTATATCGCGGTCGAAGCCGGTTTTGGATTGGCCATCGGTTCGCTCGCCCTGCTCGCCGATGCGGGCCACAATCTGAGTGATGTCCTCGGCCTGCTGTTGGCCTGGGGTGGATATTATCTCGGGAGAATCGGACCCACCCGGCGAAGGACGTATGGCTGGCGGAGCAGTTCCATCCTGGCAGCATTTCTGAACGCCCTGTTGCTGCTCCTTGCGGTCGGCGCGATCACTTGGGAAGCAGTCCAGCGGTTTAAGGACCCGCCGCAGATGGAGGGGACCACAATCATGGTGGTCGCTGGGATCGGTGTTCTGATCAATCTGCTGACCGCGCTCCTGTTTTTGCGAGGCTGCATGCATGATCTCAACATCCGTGGTGCGTTTTTACATATGGCCGCAGATGCCGTCGTCTCTCTAGGTGTTGTGATCGCCGGGCTGTTTACCAAAATATATGCGGTCAGTTGGATCGACCCGGCCATTTCACTTTTCATTGCAGCAGTCATCCTTTTTGGTACGTGGGGGCTGTTGCGAGATTCCGTTCTACTGCTACTGCATGGCGTCCCTCCCGGCATCGACGCAGTAGGGATCGACAAGTTTATTTCCGGAACCGAGGGGGTGCAGGAATTGCACGATCTGCACATCTGGGCAATGAGCACCACCGAGACCGCCCTGACCGCGCACCTGGTGGCCCCAAACGTGAAGGACACGGATCAACTTCTGCTCTCGCTCCGCAGCGGACTGCAGGAACAATTTGGTATTGTCCACGTAACGATTCAAATCGAACGGGCGCCGGGGATGGACTGCCCCCAAAAAATCGACGGTGTGGTTTGAGGTGACCGTTTGGCTGCCTGTCGCCAACCGGTCAAAATGGACAGACAGAATGCCAGGCCATTGGTTCACCCGTGGCGGGGTGAGAAAACTCCAAGCGTGTGGCATGCAGGTGCAATCTCTCCCGCGCTGTTTGGCTCGTTGCATTACCGTACAAAGGGTCCCCTAAAATAGGGTGGCCAATATGTTCGAGATGGACCCGCAGTTGATGGGACCGGCCGGTGATAGGCCATAATTCCATCTCGGCTCCCGTCCCCATCATCCGCATCCTTTGCCAATGGGTCCGCGCTGTACGGCCCTGTTTGCGGTCGATCTGGTAGCGGGGAGGTCGGCCCCAATCTTTGCCGATTGGGGCATCGATGGTCCCCACTGTGTGTTGTGGATGTCCCGCGACTTGAGCAATATACGTCTTTTGAACAGCCCGTGCCGCGAAGAGCTTGCTGAGCGCGCGGTGGGTTTGGGCATCGAGCGCTAAAGCGATCAGCCCCGAGGTATCGCGATCAAGCCGATGAACAATCCGCGCAGTCGGCCACTGCTTCACGACACGCCGGACTAGGCAGTCTTGTTTGTCAGCGCCGCGACCTGGCTGACTTAAAAGACCAGATGGCTTCTCAAAGACAACCATCCAGCGATCCTCGTAGATGAGATTTTCTTCACAAGGAATCTCTCGTTGGGCGATGGGAGTGTTTTCTTTAAGCGGTTTCACGGTTTGTGCACTCAGCCCCGTTCTTTCTGTAGTAAGTAGAGTGCTCCATACACACGGCTGTCGACCAAAACACCCCGCCGTACCGCACCTGTGAGCCATTCGTCGATCGACGCGATTGGAATGGTGTGAACTGTGATATCTTCACTTTCATCTCCACCACCAGGACCCACCTTCTCCAGTTTTTCAGCAAAAAAAAGAGTAACGCACTCATCGGTTAGCCCGGCTGACGAGGCGAGCGTAACGAGCTCGCGTAGATGTGCTGCTTCGTAACCGGTCTCTTCTAAAAGTTCGCGCCGTGCAGCTGATTGAAGTTCTTCGAGTGGATAATCGGCCAAATCACCCGCGATGCCCGCCGGCAATTCGATTACGGGGCCGGCAACAGGAGGACGGTATTGTTCAACAAGAATCAGGCAATCGTCGTCCGTCATGGCTACGATTGCCACCACACCGATCCCGGTGGTTCGTTGGACGAAAGACCAGTCGCCCCGACTAATGAGTCGCAGATAGGGTGTGTGGGCGATCGTCCGATCCGTTGGTTGTGCACCCATAGAAAAAATGGTCCTAAACACCTCGTTTCATTTTTTGTTGCCGCCATAATAGCGACTTACCAGCTGCTTCCGCTACACGACTTTAGCCCACTTCAGTCCCGCTGTGCCTAGAGAATCTTCCCGGAGAGATATGCCGGGTTCAGGTGGTTCCGCCCGTTCTCTAACGAACTGGAGGAAGCCGCCGCAAGAGACTGGCGGTTTCAATGTCGGGATCGAGCTCTAGTTTTCCCTGAACCGGAGGCGAACCGTTTGCCAAAAACTGTCCCTGCCAATTCTGCAACGCGAGTGCATATTGTTGGTTTGCCAGATTGCACCGCGAGGCTGCCACATGATACTCTTCTCGGTCTTCGATGCCTATGGCAGCGGCATAATGGTCGTTTGCTTCGCCAAATTGTTGCGCCGCCTCGCAAGCCAACCCCAAATTGTACCTGGCTGCATGGCAATTGGGGTCTTCCTCAACG
>JABABY010000143.1 GCA_014237955.1 Planctomycetota bacterium | reverse complement strand
GTTGCCTGGGGTATCTACCGAGAAGACCGTGGAGTGACAGAGTTTACCGTAGGGGCTCATGAATCAATTGTGCCAGGCAGTTTTTTCCGTCTGGCGGGCGCCTTGTCGAGTGAAGGGATCGAGATTCTCTCGGCACAGATCAATACGCTTAACGGTGGTTGGATCCTCGACCGATTTCATGTGATCGACAAGCAGTTTGAAGCAATACCTGTTCAAGAACGAATCGATCATATTTGTGCTCATCTCATCTCTGCCTTACAGAATCCTGATTCGGAGCCGCCAACATTTCGCCGCATCTGGAATACATCAACAACAAACAAAGCGGTTCTTTTTGGTGTGCCGATACGGGTGCTATACGATAATGTGACCAGCGAGCGAGCAACCATCATACAAATTTTTGCTCCGGATCGCGCGGGGTTGCTTTATGTTGTAGCGCGAAAGTTGCACGATCTCGATTTGTCGGTATTGGCTGCCAAGATTGGCACCCACATTGATCAGGTAGTCGATGTATTTTATGTGGTCGATTCCGGGGGACAGAAGATCCAAGACAAAACCCGTCTGGAATCGGTTCGCGATGAGCTTCTTGACACGATCGAGTCGTTTGAGGCCGAGTACATTGAGGCGATGTAACAAACTGAACCGTGGCGGCTAACTAGGAGATCGACAAATCGATTGCCTTACATCGGCTATGTTCAGGAGAGAAGTTCCAGTATGTTTTCCGGGGGTCGTCCGATGCGGGCCCGCGTACCACAAACGACGATCGGCCTCTCGATAATTTCCGGATTGCGGGCCATGCGGGCAATCCACTGAGCGGAATCTTCTGTGTTGGATAGTTTGAGCGCATGGGCTTCTTTTTTGCGAACCATTTCAGCCGGTGCAATTCCTAGTTTGTGGGCAATGTTTGTGAGCTCACTTTCGCTGGGTGGGGTTTTGAGGTATTCGATGATGTCCGGTTCGACATTTCGTTCGCGGAGCAGGGCAAGCGTCTGGCGACTCTTGCTGCAGTGTGGATTATGATAAATAGTCACCGGGCTCATTGAGGACTCCGCTCAGTTTTCCAATTAGGCATTAAGAGTGACATCCGGGTTGTCGGCGACGTGAACCCAGACATGGACGTGGGGCGAACCACGGAAATACCAGACAAAGGAGGGTCCCTCCAACCGCCAGTTGTCCCAGATTCCGTCCTTCCCGATATCCTCATCGCTATAGAATGCTAGATTACATTGATCGAGGCCGCCCTGGGCATTCAGACAGGCCTGGACTTTGTTCTGATCTGCTTGGCGGTAGGGCTCGATGAGTTTGGCCAGCACCTTTTTCATCTCAGCCTGCTGATCTTGGGAAAGGTCACGGACCGAAATTCCTGGCCGTGATGTCTCAGGACCTCCGAAGCCGACCGCCTTTTCCGGGGGCGATGGCTCGACAAGTGCCGCTTTGCGTTGTTTCCCATCAAGCATGGCATACACCTTGTTAGCGGCAACTGCCTGGGGCCAGAAGACATTGCCCGGGTGGTCGGAGGCCTCGTGAAAGCCATCGGCCGCATGTCCATAAAAGATCGGGCCTCCAAAAGCCATCTGGGGAACAGAATTGCCGTCACACCGCAAGGTCATGTGCCGCCCGGTCATGACATATTCAAATTTATCGGAATGGGGGTCTCCAAAAATAGCCAACGACTGCCGATGGCCAAATCCTCCGGCATCATCCTCGAGTTGTTTGTCGATCCGCTTATGCCAGTCGGGCTGGATGATCCCTTCAAAAATTTCTCGGATCAGAGCCTTTTGTTCGGCCGTGTAAAAGTCGCTTTGGATTTCTGCGGGCGTGATGTTCCAGTTGTTCGCAATAAAAGTACGCAACAATCCCCGCTTGGCATCCTGATGGTCCCAATCAAAGCAGACAATGTTCTTTTGTTCTCCGCTGAAGGAATGGTAGAGACGGCCCACAAGCGATTCGGGTGAGATGGCTCGATTGTTTTGGGGAGGATTCGCCAATGCCGTCGTCGGTAGTCCGGTTGCTACAAGCGCGGTACCGGCCGCCGATTTGAGAAAATGTCGTCTTGAGAGATCGGTTCCCACGTGCTGGTGGGCAGGGGGGTTCAGAAAGCGCGTCATCATTGCCGACTCCGGAGTTCGGATCCAAGGAAAAATCGTTTGCGAATGCTATCTAAATTAAAACGCAATTTCCCTGGATCTGCAAATGGCCCATCGATTCTAGCCTGCAGGAGCATAAAGCCGATCCCTGACGTTTACAGGATAGAGGACACCAATCGCACAATGTTTCGAGCTATTATCCGGATTTGACGGGCTGTTGTGCACTGCTTCCGGATCGCATGCAGCAATTTTTGTATTTTTTGCCACTACCACACGGGCATGGTGCGTTTCGACCGATGCGTTTATCTCGATTCCGAATCGGCTCAATCCGCTCGCTGGAGACAACTTCCTCGCCCCCGGACTCCGATTGTTCCCGAGCCATCTCTACGGCAGACTGGGCGTCATCGTGGGTTTCAACCCACGTGGAACCGACAAAATCATCATCCAACTGTTCCATGCGGAAGATGAGATCAGTAACTCGTTCCTGGATGGAGTGCCACATCGCCTCAAATGTCCGCATGCCTTCGCGCTTGTATTCGACTTTGGGATCGACTTGCGCATACCCACGCAAGCCGACACTGCTGCGGAGGTGATCCATTGCCAGTAGATGGTCTTTCCACGCGGCATCTAGGATCTGTAGTGTCAGCGATCGTTCCATCCGGCGCATTTCGGGACAAAAACGGTCATGCAGAGCTGCCGTGAGCGTTTGCTCAAGCTTGGCTTCACTGAGTCGGCTGAGCGTTTCGTCGTCCGATTGGTAACCTAAATGTTGTTTGCACCACTGGGTGAGTGCTTGGAGTGCTGTGGCCGTTTCAGGCTCGGGAGTATCTGAATTGCGAAGAAGTTCTAACTGACGCTGCAGTTCTTGTTCTGTTTGTTGTCCCAATGCATAGTCGGTGCGACTCTGCTCAATAAGCAATTTGCGGATTTCATCCCGCTGTCTATTGCGAAGATCGTCTAGATCCAACTCGACATTGAAGCGGTCGCGAGCCCAATCGACGAGTTGCTCACGGTCGTAGCGTTGCCCACTGCCCGAATCCCGAGTTGTGAAATGAATCAAACCGGCCATCACAGGGAATTCAATTTCGCGTTGTTCGTACATGCGGGTCGCAGTTTCCAGCACCCGGTCCTTAAAGGCCTGGATCTCGATATTCTGATACTCATCCATCTGCAATGCAATGCCGAATTTGTATTGTACCCATTCGATTGCGGTACGGAGTCCATAGTCTTTCTCGAGATAACCGGCTCCATCGCCGAGGTCCACTTTGTCAATCGCGATGCGCGCCTTGTCAATTAGAAATTCATCCAGGGCATCACGCCCAATTTTCTTAAGGTCGCGATCGCGTAGCGAGAGCTGCCAACGTGTATTAACAATTTTTGCGAGTGCCGCCCAATTCCATTCGCGGGATTCTTCATCAACCGGAAGAGTTTCCTCGATCAGATCCAGGACTTGGCCCGCGGCCATACGCTCTGCCTGGTCTTTGGTAAAGGATTCGGCAGATGGAAAATCCATTCCCCGAAAGTCGCGATTATCAAGTTCTATGTTGAGTCTTCCTCCGGCCCATGCCGCATACGACTCGGTGCCAAAATCTCGTGCTAGAAATTCCTCCAACTGCTGTTCCACCTGCGTATCGATCATCTCCAGGATCAATTCCTTGCAATTCGCCCCATCCAGGATATTCTGTCGATACTGGTAAACACGTTTTCGCTGTTCATCCATGACCTCGTCGTATTCGAGGAGATTTTTTCGGATTTCAAAGTTGCGTTCCTCAACTTTTTTTTGGGCTCCTTCAATGCGTCGGGAGACCATCTTGCTCTCAATCGCTTCTCCATCCTTCATGCCGAGCCGTGTCAGCCAGGTTCGTACCCACTCTCCCGCAAAAATCCGCATCAAATCATCTTCAAGCGACAGATAGAACCGGCTGCTTCCTGGGTCGCCCTGGCGACCGCTGCGCCCCCTCAGTTGCAGGTCGATGCGGCGCGCTTCGTGTCTTTCGGTGCCGATGATGTGCAGTCCACCCATATCGCGAATCGATGCGCCCTCAGATTCCATTGCCTCTTCGGTGCGAATGGTGTTTACCAACTCTTCCCATTCCTCGGCGGGAACATCGAGGCGTGTTTCGTATTGATGTTGCAGTTGAGCCCACGCCATCGTGTCGGGATTGCCACCAAGCACGATGTCGGTACCCCGACCGGCCATGTTGGTGGCAATGGTGACGGCGCCAAGCCTACCTGCCTGGGCAACAATATCTGCTTCCCGTTTATGCTGTTTGGCGTTGAGCACCTCATGTTTGACGCCGCGTTTGGCAAGCAGAGATCCAAGTCGCTCACTTTTTTCAATCGATACGGTACCCACTAGTATGGGACGCCCTTTTTTTTGCAGGTGTTGGATTCTGCTACGAGCAATCGATTCGTTGTTCTTCTGCCCTTGCGATTTAAACGAAATACTTTCTTCTTCTTCGCTAACAATCTCCCCGGTTAATTCTCTTCCATCGGCAAGCTGTACCGTATCCCAGCGATGCAGGTGTTCGATTTCGTTTGCCATGGCAGCATACTTCTCTTTTTCGGAGCGGTAGATAGCATCGGGATGCTCGATTCGCTGGAGCGGGCGGTTGGTGGGTATGGCAACGACATCCAATTCATAAATCTTCCAAAACTCAGAAGCTTCGGTCATCGCTGTACCTGTCATGCCGCTGAGTTTGTTGTAGAGTTTAAAAAAGTTCTGCAGGGTGATGGTTGCCAGTGTCTGGGTCTCTTCTTTGATGCGGACGCCTTCTTTTGCTTCAACCGCCTGATGTAACCCATCACTCCATTGACGGCCTTCCATGAGGCGTCCGGTAAATTCGTCAACAATGACGACAGTGCCATCCTTTACGACGTAATTTACATCGAGCTTATACAAATAGTGGGCCTTCAGAGCATTATCGATCAGGTGTGGCCATTCCATGTTGCCTGCAGTGTAGAAACTTTCTACGCCTGCGAGTTTTTCCGCCTCGCGCACACCCGCATCCGTGAGATGGGCCGAGTGATCCTTCTCATTGGCAACGAAGTGTTCCTCTTTCTTCAGTTGGCGGGCAATTCGGTCCGCTTCACTGTAGCGCCGGATATCCGTATGGGCCTGTCCAGAGATGATCAGAGGCGTGCGAGCCTCGTCGATCAGAATCGAATCGACCTCGTCGACGATCGCGAAGTGGCGCCTTGGCTGGACCATCGCGTCCAGCGAGAACTTCATGTTGTCCCGCAGGTAGTCGAAAC
>JABABY010000142.1 GCA_014237955.1 Planctomycetota bacterium | reverse complement strand
TCGATACGGAAGACAGAACACCCGACCAGGTTGCCGTTGAGATCTTGGCCAAATGGCGTCCGAAGACGCAAGACGACCCGTGATCTGCTAGGCTCTAACGAGAGACAGACCATACTGCTATTCGATAGGGTTTTTTAACACACCAGATTTTTATCATGCCACTCTCCGCAATCCCTCTCGAATCGGCACTCCTTTTCTGCTTTCTGCTGGGCACCATCACCGCCAGTTTCCTGAATCTGGCAATTTACCGTCTGGCATGGCAACCCCGGGCTATCAGTCCCTGGTCCCGACTGCCTGAGACTCTGCTCTCTGAATCGGTGACGCGACGAACACTGCTTGACCGCATCCCCATCTTCGGCTGGTTGCGTTTGCGACGCGAATCACATATTTGGGGAAAAGCACACTGGATTCGGCCAATGTTTATCGAACTGCTTTTCGGTCTCGGCGTGGCAACTCTCTATTGGCATGAGGTCACGCGTTCCGGTTTGTTTAGCAGCAGCTTTCTGCTCGGCATGGGCCCAGAGGCATCTTGGTGGACCCCACTGAATAAAAGCCTCTTGCTTGAAATGTTCTGTGGCCACACCCTGCTCATCTCTCTTATGTTGGTAGCAACATGTATCGATATCGATGAAAAAATTATCCCCGATGAGATCACCCTTCCGGGAACCGTCTTGGGAATTGTATTCATCACGATCAATCCCTGGTTGCTCCCCCCGGATACAATCCGCCAATTGCTGATCGGCGACCGGTTGTATGTCGATTTTATGCATCTGGCGGCCCCCCTTCCTTGGTCTGACGGTTTTGCAGTCGGTGGCGGCTGGGGGCCTCTGCTATTGGCCCTCGGATGCCTCTGGCTTTGGTGCTTTGCTCTATTACCGCGATGCTGGTATCGCTGCTGGGGAACCCGCCGCGCGTTGCAATATTTTTTCGCCCACATTCGACGCACCCGTTACTCAAAAATTATTTTAGCTATAGCGGCTCTTGGGACTCTCAGCACGATCGCAGTCTGGTACTGCGGAGGCTTCTATTGGGCTGGCCTGATCACATCGCTCTTTGGAATGGCATTTGGCACCGTGATTATCTGGTCTGTTCGGTTGACCGGGAGCGCCATCATGAAGAAAGAAGCGATGGGTTTTGGCGATGTAACACTCATGGCAATGATTGGGGCTTTTATTGGTTGGCAGGCAACGTTAATCGTCTTTTTTATTGCTCCCGTTGCTGGTCTCATCGTCGGTCTGCTGCAATGGATATCCAAAAAGGACAATGAAATTCCCTACGGACCTTTTTTATGCCTAGCAACCGTGGCACTCATTATCTTCTGGCCTCAATTCTGGGGCTATCTGGGGCCGATCTTTGCAACGCTCGGTGCGATAATCCCGATCATTCTGTTGGCCAGCCTTGCCCTGATGGCGGTGCTACTGGCCATTCTGCAATGGTTCAAGGCAGCATGCTCGCGGGACCGGTAATACGCTCCAAAATGGCCTTGTAGATTGAGACAGCCAATGCTATCGTCCCTGAGCCTACGGGCCTGGAAACGCCTCTCTTTTGTGAAATGACAAGGCCATATCGGATGAAGAATTTTCTCGGTTGGAACTCTCCTGCTGCCTATCTCTTACTGGGATTTCTTCTGTTCTTGGCACCGGCAACAGGTTGCTCTCTGGTGGCCACCGGTCTCTGGGTTGTCAATCCCAATGACGTTGACGCCAAATATGAGGGACTCGAAAAACAACGTGTTGCGGTCCTCTGCCAACCGAACACGGCTCTAGCAATGCAGTATTACGGTGTCGATCGGGAAATTGCAAAAGCAGTAAGCAGAAAACTTCGTGAACATGTCAATGATATCGAACTGATCTCGCAAAACGAAATTATTGATTGGCTTGATGAACACCAGTTAAAATCCCTGGGCGAATTCGGAAAAGCCATGAATGCGGATTTGGTCGTTTCCATCGACGTGAGTGCCTTCAAACTTTATGAGGGCAAAAATATGCTGCAAGGCACCGCTGATGCCGAGGTTGAAATCTACGATGTCGAAGAGGATCAAATTGAATACACACTCGATCCGATCGATACCATTTATCCACCAGAAAACGGCATCCCTTTCAACCTAGCGCATCAGAAAAGCGAAGAAAAACGCTTCCGATACAAATTCGTCAATGTGCTTGCCGATCAGATCAGCCGCAACTTCTATCCGCACGACTCGCGAGAGACGCTGAAACTCGATCGCTTCTACTCGGAATAATATCTGCAAATGCGGCGATCATGGGCGCGACATACGCAAGCGGAACGCTCCCCCTACCTCCTCGCACGGATTTTATAGCCTGGGTGGTGGCCGCTTCTCTTTCGGTTTCTGGATTGTCCTAATCACATCGTCCCGGGGCATCGGGCGGTTATTGTTTCCCGGCGAGGGTCGGGTGGGTGGAGGATTCACGTTGGCAAACGTCTCATCCCACTCCCAACCGAGAGGAACGGCCAATTCCTGCTGAGCAATCAGAGCCCAGGGCGTGTTGGGATGATCTTCTCGTACGCGTTGCAAGTAGCTTTTTGCTTTATTGGCCTCCTTTTCCATCATGCTCCCGGAAAGGATTTTTTCACTCGGTCGGATCACCCAGGTATCGTTATTGGGATCCTGAAACCTCATTCCCTGCCGCGCACGCGCCAGCATCAGATTATACCCCTGGGCCCGGACCTTGGCGGCCAGGGCGCGTCCCATCGCCAGGTCGTAGCCGGCCTGCCACCGCGGCCTGCGGATTTTATCGCGATCCTTTTCGCCTCGCTGCAATTCATTCACCATCTGAACCAGAGTGCCTGCGAGAATCTTTGCCGATTGCTCTTGTGCCTTGCTCAATAAACCGACCAGCGCCGGTTCGCTCTGCCGGGGGAAACGAAGGCGGGGCTTTTCCAGAGGCCGCGTGTGAGAAAATGTCGCCGCTTGGACCAATGCCATTTTTGCTCTGTTTTTTTTCAGAAGCCGCATATAATCTCCGACCGAGACATAGTCAGGGCGATACCGCCGCATCACATCCGGATCGAAGAAGTATTTAATATAGGCCGACAAGTGAGAGGTCTCTCTCCGACGCACCGGTCGGTCAAGATCTCGCTGGGGATGGACACAGAAATATTTTCCGTTCGTTTCGACTGCCAGACGTGTGAGTGCAAAGGGGCCAAACCCTGAATCGAGCGGTTCCTCGCGCTGTTGTTGTCCGGGAAAGGCCAGCTTCACCCTCTCCGGGCGCAATGATTCCGGACCATGCATAACCGGAGCCCACTGAGGGCTCTGGTCAAACTGTGGATTCGGATCGATCCACTTTACCTCAACGTTCCTGCGGCCAAAGGGAGCAGGAATCCCGACGACAAAAACCCGCATACGATGCTTTTGACAGAGATCCACTGCACGATCGAGCATCTCCTCACTATCGTCTCCCGCCTCGTCGGTAAACAACACGAACATCACGTTTCGGCGATCTGGACCGAATGTGTATTTCTTGTGTTCTTTTGCAGCCGTATAGACCGCCTGAAACACGTGTTCGACACCGGTCTGGTCGTCCTCAATGGCATGGACCAACTGCTGGAGTTGGTCCACTCGATCGGTAGGTTGCGGCGTCCGGATCGAAATGGATTGGCCAAACGCCATCACGCTCGAGAGTAGCGGCTTGTCATGATGATGCAAAAAACGCGAGTCACCAATCGTTTCGATATAGTTAAGCTCCTCGTAAATCCTTCCCATCCGGCGTCCGATTGCCTCACGCTGCACTGAGAGACTTACCGACTGGTCAAACATCCAGACCACAAGCGTCTTGCGTTCTTCGAGCGAATCGATGATCTCCTGGGTGATCCGGTCAATCGCACCCGCTGCACCTGTGGTACCCACCCCTGCGGCACCCTGGATCACGATGTTCGGATCGTCCTGCACGGCCACACTCATATCGACAATATTCTCGAATGAAATTTCACTCACCGGAGCTTGAGTCGGCTCCATCGGCAACTGTTCCGTCGTCATCTCGGTAATATCTTGTTCGATTGTCGCGGCGGCATCAGCCATATCGAGGGCATTGATACTGTTTGCGCCGATGTCCGGTTTCTCCAACTCCGAAAAGAAAAACTCTCGGGGGGCCTCTTCCTCATGGTCTGGTTCAATAATGGTGGAAATCAACTCCAGCGGATGATCCTCCTCCTGGAGTTCGTGAAGGAAGACCATAAGCAGGCCGAGAAGACATAGATGAAACAACAGGCTTAAAAGCCAAGCTGGCATATCGGCGTCGAAGGGAGTGTCCTCCTCGCCGGTAAGAATCTGCCACCGCCTTCGCAGTTGCTCCCGCAGTCTCATGGCATGCACCCCGGGGGTTCATTTTTGCGCAGCGATAAAGCAAAAGACTTGCAACACACTAAGCCGGACAATATCGGCATTGCCATACTCTTAAGCCAACTTCTCTAACAACCGTTCAGGGATCATTTTTAAAGGGGGGCCCAAAAACAGACCACTCCGTGCCTTTTATAACCCCACCACCTCGCCCGGGTATCGAAAGGAGACAAAAATTATACCCGCCAACTGGTTTTCATACCTTCGATCAACCCTCTACGTTGACGTCTGCATAGCACACATCTACAATATGTAGCAGGAGTTGCGACTCGAAGAGCTCTCTAACGCATGCCTTTTCGCACCCTAATGTATCGTAGGACTATGCATCCATTTCGCACCACGAACTGCCACCAGCGTCCCTGCCGGGATCTCTTTGCTGCGGGCCTCTGCCTGCTGGCACGCACGGCACTGCTTCCTATGGCGATACTTGCTGTGTCCGTTGCTGTCACGAAGGCGAAAGAGGCTGAAGAGGACGGGCCACCTGCACCGATTACCGTGACGCGAACGACCGGCGATGGAGTTGGCCTTTCGATCCGCTATTTTCCGGGGACTGAAGATGAAAACACGATACCGGTCATGCTCATCCACGACTGGAATGAGGAGGGGTCTGACTATGAGGAGGTAGCCCGCTTTTTACAATCTCAGGGATATGCAGTCGCCGTTCCTGACTTGCGGGGCCACGGAGATTCTACGGTAAGGGTCAATGCGAGAAGTGGCAAGAGCGAAAATCTCGTTCCAGAAAAACTTCGCTCGAGTGACATGATCCATATCATTCGTAGTGATCTTGAAGAAACCAAACGTTTTTTGCTTCAGGAAAACAATGAAAAGAAGCTAAACCTTCAGAAGCTCTGCATCATAGGCATCGGACGCGGATCCCTTTTCGCATTGAACTATGCGATAAAAGACTGGAGCCACAAAGATCTTGTGGGGCTCAAACAGGGCAAAGATGTGAAGGCGATTGTACTCATCTCACCCGTATTATCCGCTCGGGGGCTATCCGCCAAAAAAGCATTGGAACACCCAGCCTTTGAAGGTCATATTTCAATGCTCATTGTTGC
>JABABY010000141.1 GCA_014237955.1 Planctomycetota bacterium | reverse complement strand
ACTCTTTCAGCGAGCTTGAGGTCTTGGCAAGTCGAGATGAAAAAGATCCTTTACAACTCCTATAACGGGCCCTGTAATGTGGCTGCGTGAAGTACTGGACGACCATGAAATTTAACAAACATGCATTTATTACATTTGGCATCCTAGGCGGTCTGGTGCTCGGTTTTGTGATCGGCCAATTGGTGTACAGTTTTGCTGCGCCTGAGAGTCGCGATTTTACTGCCGGTGTCTTTAAGTTTATCGGCACCACATTTTTTATGAATCTGTTGAAGATGGTTCTAGTGCCACTCGTACTCTCGAGTGTTGTTGTGGGGGTTGCTTCGATCGGGGACCCCGCTTCGCTCGGAAAAATTGGCGGCTATACGATCCTCTACTATTTCAGCACCATGCTCATTGCGGTGGTCATCGGCATCGCAGTTGTAAGCACCATTCGTCCTGGTGAAGGGATAGAACAAAATGTGATTGCTGAGGGACAGGAGGCCTACGCATCGGAGGGTGCAACGAAGCGCAAGGCGATTGAAGATCGGGGCGAGGGGGGTCTATGGGGCGCGTTTGAAAACATCGCCCAGCAGATGATTCCCTCCAACCCGATTGGCGCGGCGGCCGACTTCAAAATATTGCCACTCATTACTTTTGGGATTCTTTTGGGGATTGTGCTAACAGTGATTGGCGAGGTGGGCCGTCCGCTATTAGCTGTGTTTGAGGCCATTTTTGCCGCCATGATGCGGTTGGTCGATTGGATTCTATGGCTGGCTCCCCTGGGGGTGATGTTTCTGGTCGCCTATACCGTGGCGAACCTGGGAAGCCAGCAGCTTATCGGTCCTTTGGTGCTCTATATGCTAACGGTCTTGATCGGCTTGGCATTCCATGGATTTGTAGTGTTACCACTCGTGCTATGGATCTTTGGGAGAGCCAATCCATTTCGTTATGCCTGCCAGATTCGACAGGCGCTGATGACTGCGTTCGGCACAGATTCTTCAAGTGCCACGCTGCCGGTCACCATCGAAGCGGCAAAAACATACGGGGGTGTTTCAAAACGGGCAGCGGGCTTTGTTTTGCCGCTTGGAGCAACCATCAATATGGATGGCACCGCCCTTTACGAAGCAGTCGCAGTCATTTTTCTCTTTCAGTGCTATGGCATCCCCCTCGGTCCGACGGAACTGGCGATTATTGCGTTTACAGCAACGCTTGCCGCGATTGGGGCTGCAGGGATTCCCTCTGCGGGTCTTGTAACGATGGTCATCGTTGTGCAGGCAGTCAATACGTCACTCGGCAGCGGGACCCCACACTTGCCGCTGGCGGCTGTTGGAGTGATCCTGGGCGTCGATCGGATTCTTGATATGTGCCGTACTACGGTGAATGTCTGGGGAGATGCTGTCGGTGCGAAGATCATCACGCGGATTGCACCGGACGTGTAGGGCTGCCTCTCACGTGTCCACGTTTGCGGGCGTCTATTCCCGAATGACATCGTGGATCGTTCCGCCCGTGGGGATCATTGGTAGGACGTGGGTTTGATAGGGAACCTCAATGTCGAGTACGAACGGGCCCGGGTATTGGAGCATCTCTTCAAGTGCCCCGGTGAGGTCGCCCTTCTTACTGATACGTGCCGCTCCACAGCCGTACCCCTTGGCGATCGTGACATAATCGGGATATCGTTTTTCTACAAACGGACCTTTTCCGTCTCCGAGCGCCTCGGCATGGTCGATCGGACCAAGGTACGTGTGGGCCCGATTACCGTCCATAAACCGGTCTTCCCATTGCACCACCATACCAAGGTGCTGATTATTGAGGAGCAGGACTTTGACCGGAATCGACTCACAATAACAGGTTGCCAGCTCCTGAATATTCATTTGAAAACTGCCGTCGCCGTCGATATCGACGACCAGCTTTTCGGGGTGCGCTATCTGGGCTCCCATTGCTGCGGGAAGCCCGAATCCCATCGTTCCAAGGCCCGAACTACAGAGCCAAGTACGTGGCTCCTGAAATTTATAAAATTGAGCTGCCCACATCTGATGCTGGCCGACACCGACAGCGATGATCGTTTCACGATCTTGAGTTCGTTTCCAGAGTTCAGTGATTGCATGTTGCTGCAATATTCCCTCAAAGTTCGGATCGTAATAAAAAGGATCGGCACGCTTCCAGTCCTGACATTGCGCGAGCCAGTCGGAGTGCTCTCTATGTGGCTCTAGGATCTTATTCAACTCTCTCAAGGCGTAGCGGGCATCACTGATGATCGGGATATGCGCGAGTTTATTTTTATTCAGTTCAGACGCGTCAATATCGATATGGATGATTTTGGCCCGTTTTGCAAATTCTGAGAGTTTACCCGTAACACGATCATCAAAACGGACGCCAACAGCAAGCACAAGATCGGCCTCGTCGATGGCCCGATTTGCGTAGATGCTCCCGTGCATTCCGATCATATCAAGCGAGAGTGGATCCTCGCTCGGTATCGCACCGAGTCCCATAAGGGTCATCGCCACAGGAATCTGATTTTGCTGCACCAACTGGCGAAGCTCTTCGCTGGCCCCGGAGGTGATGATGCCTCCACCGGCATAGATGATCGGTCTCCTCGCCATTTTGATTGCTGCGGCAACCTGACGAATTTGTTCTGGTCGAGCATGGTTCGGTTTTCCAAACCGATACCCGGGCAAATCCATGGCCGCGTCCCAATCGGGTAGGACTTTTGCGAGCTGCACATTTTTTGGAACATCAATGAGTACTGGTCCCGGCCGACCGGTACTGGCGATGTGAAAAGCCTCGTTGATTACCCGGGGAATATCTTCGACATTCGTGATCAGATAATGGTGCTTGGTAATTCCACGGCAGACCTCCACAATCGGAGTTTCCTGAAAAGCATCGCTGCCGATCACAGTGGTTCCAACCTGGCCCGTAATAGCAATGAGGGGGATGCTGTCGAGTTTTGCATCGGCGATGGCGGTGACGAGGTTCGTCGCGCCCGGACCACTTGTTGCCATGCAGACCCCAACACGCCCCGTCGAACGGGCATACCCCTGCGCGGCGAATCCTCCCCCCTGTTCGTGCCTGGGTAAAATTGTGCGCAAAGAATCGCGGTGGCGACGGAGCGCTTGGTGCAAAGGCATACTCGCCCCGCCGGGATAGGCAAAAACGACATCCACATCGTGGTGGAGGAGGCATTGGACAATCGCATCGGCGCCGAGGATGGGCCGGTTTTCCGTTTTTGTTACACTGGTGCTTTTCACTTTCCAACTCCAGAATCAGCAACGATTCAAAGACATTCTCCACCGACTCACTCCTTTGCCTACTTGAGAGGGACGGCATCTGGGAGTGATGATCTTGATAAAACCAGGATACGCCCTCAGGCGATAGGGATCAAGTTTCTCGGTGTTGGGGCCTCCGAACTTGTCTCAGATGATCGTTTCGGGAACGTTTAATGGTCCGGTAGCAGCGATCGAAGAAACTGGCCGGTATGATTATTGGGGACATCGGCAAGTTCTTCCGGGGTACCGGTTGCCACAACTTCTCCCCCCGCCGCCCCGCCTTCAGGCCCAAGGTCAATGATCCAGTCCGCCGTTTTAATCACTTCTAAATTATGTTCGATGACGAGTACGGTATTGCCTTGTCCCACTAAAAGATCGAGTACTGCCAACAAACGTCGCACGTCATCAAAATGCAGCCCGGTGGTTGGTTCATCGAGGATATAAACAGTATGGTCGGATCCAGTGCGTGCCAGTTCGGTAGCCAATTTAATCCGCTGCGCTTCGCCTCCGGAAAGCGTTGTCGATGGCTGTCCGAGAGTCAGGTACCCGAGTCCCACCTGCTTGAGATACTCGAGTGTCCGTTGGATTGGCGGGAAATTTTCAAAGAAATCAACGGCCGCTTCGATTTGCAGATTCAATACATCAGCAATCGAAAGATTCCGATACTGTATTTCTAAAGTCTGCCGGTTGAATCGACTTCCGTGGCAATCGCTACAGGTGACATGCAGATCGGGAAGAAACGTCATGTCTATTTTGCGTTCTCCCTGGCCCTGACAGGTTTCACAGCGTCCCCCTTTAACGTTAAAGCTGAACCGACCGGCTCCAAACCCCCGTTGTCGGGCATTTTTTGTGCCAGCAAACACCTTGCGAATTTCGTCAAAGATTCCGGTGTAGGTTGCCGGATTGCTACGCGGCGTGCGACCGATGGGTGATTGATCGATCATGATCAGTTTTTTGATTTCCCGCATTCCCCGAAGTCCCCGGTGGGGTCCCGGTTTTGGACCGCCCCCCCCAAGACGCCGCGTCACCGCCCTTGCCAATGTTTCATTAATCAGGGAACTCTTGCCCGAGCCACTCACGCCAGTAACACATATGAGCGTGCCAAGGGGGAAGCGGACATCAACACTCTTGAGATTGTTGGTTGTCGCCCCCAAGAGTTCCAGAGAATGACTTTTTGTTGCCCGGCGGCGATTTTCCGGAATGGGAATTTCCAGACGATGTGCCAAATACTGACCCGTGAGTGAATGGCATTGATCGCGAATCGTTTCCGGTGGACCAGTAGCGACAACGGTCCCTCCGTCATCTCCTGCTCCCGGCCCCATATCGATGAGAAAATCACTCGCCAGCATCATAGCCTCATCGTGTTCTACCACCAAAACAGAATTTCCCTGTTGCTGCAATTCGCGCAACGCATCAATAAGACATTGATTGTCACGAGGATGGAGTCCAATGGAGGGTTCATCCAGAATGTAGCAAACGCCAACGAGTCCCGAACCCATACTCGTGGCGAGTCGTACCCGCTGCAATTCACCCCCACTGAGAGAATCTGCAGAACGATCAAGTGTCAGATAAGCAACTCCTACTTTTTCCAAAAATTGCAAACGATTTTCAATCGCCCGCAGGATTGGCTCAGCGATCGGTTCGTGTTGCGGTTCAACATGAACGGTTTCCAAAAAGTGGGCCGCTTCGCTTACTGTCAGTGCTCCAATGTCATGAATTGCTTTTCCGCCAAATAACACCGATTTTGCTTCTGGCCGCAATCGAGTTCCCTTGCAACCGGGACAGAGAACCTTGTCGCGAAACGCAGCCAGCTTGCGTTGTCGGGGCTCACTCGAAGTCGTCGCTAATTCCTTTTCCAGGATATTCAAAATGCCGATAAAGCGTTTGCCATCTCCCCGGAGAAAAAGATCGTACGTCGCCGGTTTCATAGAAGCGACAGGCACCTGCCAATCAAACCGATGGGAAGCAAAAAACGGTTCCAATTCAGTCCGAATCTTTTTTAGGGAGGCGGCGCCCAACCCTCTCCAGGCGACGACCGCCCCCTCTGCTAACGATAATTTCAAGTCGGGGATTAGCAGTTCCGGATCAAATGCAACACGCATGCCCAAGCCATCACAGTCCGGGCATGCCCCGTAGGGGCTATTGAAACTAAAGGTTCGAGGTTCAATTTCTTCGTAGCTGATGTC
>JABABY010000140.1 GCA_014237955.1 Planctomycetota bacterium | reverse complement strand
AAAACGGCTTACTCAAGTTACCTCCCAGTGGAGCAGGGCAACTTTTACCGGAGGCGAGCGGGAAATGGCAGTCGGACCAGCTCAAGAAGCAGGTGCCTGCAACGGGAGACCGCCAAGGAGGCGCCCTAATCGAGGACAGCCACGATCGCTTCGCAGAGGGTATTCATATTGGATTCGGTCATCCCTGCGACATTAACACGACCTGAGTTGACAATATAGATCGAGTATTCTTCCCGAAGCTTGGCCACTTGCGGTGGGGTCAACCCTGAAAAGGAAAACATCCCTCGCTGTTGCTGCATGAAGGAAAAGTCCTGCTTCGCCCCTTTTGCGGCGAGAGTCTGCACAAACAACTCTCTCATGGAGCGAATTCTTTCTCGCATGGAATCGACTTCCAGGTGCCATTGAGCCTTCAATCCTTCATCCGCCAGCACCGCAGCTACAATAGCACCACCGTGGGCAGGCGGGTTGGAATAATTCGTCCGAATTCGCAACTTGATATGCCCCGTCGCCGTCTCTGCCTCCTGAGCCGAACGGGCAATAAGCGTCAGTGCCCCAACCCGTTCGTTGTATAGGGAAAAGTTCTTGGAGAATGAATTGCAGATCAGCATCTCGTCTACGTGGCGCGAAAGCGTCCGCAGACCGGTGGCATCCTGTTCAAGCCCATCACTGAAACCCTGGTACGCAAAGTCAACCAGTGGAAGCAACTGCCGACGGCAGATCACCTCGGCAATGGTTTCCCACTGCGACGGGCTTGGGTCAACGCCGGTTGGGTTATGGCAACACCCGTGCAATAAAACAACATCGCCCGCAGGAATGGTATTGAACCTGTCGATCATCGCGTCAAACGAGAGACTATTGGAAGTCGCATCAAAATAGGGATAGGTTTGGGCCTCGATCCCGGCGGCCGCAAAAATACCTGGATGATTGGGCCAAGTCGGCCCACTGAGCCAAACGGTCGCATCCGGGAACATCGTGTGCAGAAAATCGCCTGCTACTCGCAATGCCCCGGTGCCACCGGGCGTTTGTGCGGTTGCAATGCGACCACTGCCGATCAGTTCAGAATCCGGACCGAACAACAAGGCCTGAACTGTTTTGTTAAACTCAGCCAACCCCGTCATTGGCAAGTAGGACTTGGAGACCTCGCTACCATGCAGTCGGGTCTCTGCCTCTTTGACCGTAGAAAGGACCGGCGTTGTCCCGTCCGCATCCTTGTAAACCCCAACGCTAAGATTGATCTTTGCGGGATTCGGGTCGTTCTTATAGGCCTCAGTAAGCCCTAAAATGGCATCCGGCGCGGCCGGTTCAAGATTTTCTAGCATCATATATATTGTCCCCTGTTTACCAACCAAGGCAGCCTGATTGCGAACTCGCACTGCGTCATCAATAATTGATTAAGAAATAACGCCAAATACAAATATTACAATGGCCCGCGAAAGAACCAGGGGACCTTTCCTGTTGACGGGTGGTGCAATTAAAAGTCATCATCGTATGTATTCGGTCGAGGTGTTCCCAGTGGGGATGCAAAAAAGACCTTAACTGCAAGCTATTCTTTTCATTCGAATCCACTCACTTTGCCCAGCAATCTCATGACCGACAACCACGAAACAAAGAACCTTGATGTTTCTTTCTCTGCTAATTTTGTCCATCGCCTACGATTTACGGAGGATGTGCTGGGGAAAGACCAATCCACATTAGCTGAGATCCTCACACCCTCCGGCAATCGACCACCTAGAGTCCAGTTTTGGGTCGATGAAGATGTTGCCCACGCCGACACAGGGCTTTTGGAAAAGATTCGTAGTTTTTCGGACTGCTATGCTGATCAGATTCTTCGCATTGGAAACATCCAGAAAGTGCCTGGTGGGGAGACAATAAAAAATGAAATCCACATCCTGGAACAAATGCTCAAAAGTTTCCATGCCTCCGACCTCGATCGGCGCAGCTATGTGGTTGTTATTGGGGGTGGCGCTGTCCTCGATGCCGTTGGCTTTGCCGCAGCAATAGCACACCGTGGTATTCGATTAGTTCGCTTGCCAACAACCACACTTGCACAGGCGGATTCTGGCGTTGGCGTCAAAAACGCCGTTAATCTTTTCGGCAAAAAGAATTGGATCGGATCTTTTGCCGTGCCATGGGGTGTGATCAATGACGCCAAATTGCTTACAACGCTTAGTGATCGCGACTATACCTGTGGATTCTCCGAAACCGTTAAAGTCGCGCTCCTCAAGGATGTGGAGATGTTTGACCATATTTGTCAACACGCAAGTCGAATCCGCTCACGCAATGACGCCTCTGCTGCCGCCATTATTCGCAAAAGCGCCCTATGGCATCTTCGCCACATCACCTCCGGTGGCGACCCATTTGAAGCTCGCGAAGCACGTCCCCTCGATTTTGGTCACTGGTCCGCACATAAACTGGAAGCCATGAGCGATTTTGCGCTTCGTCATGGCGAGGCCGTCGCCATCGGATTAGCCATCGACACCATCTACTCTTCAATGGTTCTCGGTTTTCCCAAGGCCGATGCCGACAGGGTCCTCAGGTGCCTTAAAGACCTCGGTTTCACGCTCCACGCCAACTTTTCCTATGACCAAAACACGCTGCTTGCCGGACTCGAGGAGTTTCGCCAACACCTGGGGGGTCGCTTGACGCTCACGATGCTTCGTGGCATCGGAAACCCGATCAATGTTCACGAAATCGACCGGAAAGCGATGCAAGCGGCAATCGACCAGGTCTGTGCGCATACCGGCACCACGCCTTCCTAAACGTTTTTCATCGGAAACGACTCGCCTGCCGCGAGTGCTGAGCCGATCACAGACAATTTTCGAAATCCTTGAAAAGCGTTCTAAAAACAGACGAGAATGCGGTTTTCCCCTAGATTGGCGCCCCTTTTTACAAGGACATTCAGAAACTGGTTTCTCATTCCACCCCGGCTCCTGGGCGTTACAATCGTTATTCCTTTACCACCTTACGAAGCCCACAAACTCCCCCTAACACTTGCCGTAAGCCATTTCCAAAAAAAGGGTTCGGAACGTTCAAGGCCGTTATTCAGCAAAGCCGATACGGTAGTTGTCGCTTAGTCACGGATCAACGTGTCCTGCGAGTGGCAAGACAATTTTAAGCGTCGGGGTGACCCGTTTTATGCGAGCCAAGGAATGGCTAGCTCGACCCTGCCGTGATCCACCAAATGAACCTCGGGGTTCCCACCCAGCCAACCTGTTCTGTATTGGCCTTCACGATTTTGCTGTTGACCCACAGCGGTCGTAGAGGCAGCTCACAAGGATGTGAGATCATACTTCTCATATTCTCCTGAGTGATTCGCAGACAGTATTTAGACTCGTGGTTCGAATCGTAAAGGAGTTGTAGTTCTATGAAATGGAGCATATTTGTCGGCGCGCTCGTACTGAGCGTAAGCCTATGCACCAGCAACCATAGTTACGGTTTCGAGTTATTGGACCATGTCCTGGGCCTAAACTCTGGTTGCGACAGCTGTGGTTGTGATGCTACGTGTGGTTGCGACGCCGGTTGCGACGCTGCACCAGCATGCGGCTGCGATGCTGCCAAGTCCTGTGGTTGTGAGAAGAGTTGTTGCAAGAGCTGTGGTTTGATGGACTTCTTCAAATGCCATCGTGGCTGCTGCAAGAAATCCTGTGACAGCTGTGGCTGTGACAACAAGTGTGGCTGTGACAGCAATGGCTGTGACGCTGCTCCCGCTGGATGCGACGCTGCACCCGCCGCTTGCGGTTGTGACGCTGCTAAAAGCTGTGGCTGCAAAAGCCGCTGCTGCAAAAGCCGCTGCAAAAGCCGCTGCTGCAAAAGCCGCTGCAACAAGTGTGGTTGCGACAACAAGTGTGGTTGCGACAACAAGTGTGGTTGCGACAAGAGCCGTTGCTGCAAAAGCCGTTGCAAGAGCCGATGCTGCAAGAGCCGTTGCTGCAAGAGCCGATGCTGCGACAAGTGCGGTTGCGACAACAAAGGTTGCGACGCTGCCCCTGGTTGTGGTGCTGAGCCCGCATGTGGCTGTGGTGCCTCCGGTGGCGATGCCGTTCCGATGCCTCCCACGCCGAAGCCCGATGCTTCCGCGATGCTCGGAAGTCGTGGCATGTTTGCTGCCAAGTAGTGCTAACGCACTCTGGTGTTGTTGAAAAGTAATCTCGGCCTGCTGGTTTCATCTCGATTCCGGCAGGCCGAGTTTTTTATTAGAATCAGCGAAAAATCAAAAAGCATTGCTACTCTTTAGCATTCAGGGGCCGGATGTTTGTTACCCATCCATGGCTCTAAACGCTGATTCAAACCGCGGGAATGGCAAAGGCTCTCTTATCCCCCGCCTCTCGATAGAACCAACCACAATGGGTACAGCAGATGGTTGCCAGTAACGCCGCGGAAAGAGATACTGTCAGCAGGTTCCCATGTTGTACTCCGGAGATGTTTTCTCATGAGGCTAACTTGTCTGGCTTGCTCGATTACGATTTCAAGCCTGTTCATTTTTGCGTTTCTGCCCGCAAAAGGCGCCGAGGATGATTTCGATCCAGCGCTCAATTTTGTCGTGATCCTCGTCGATGATCTCGGCTGGTCCGACCTCGGCTGTTATGGCGCCACCTACTACGAATCGCCCAATATCGATCGACTGGCGGACGAGGGGATGCGATTTACCGATGCCTACGCGGCAGCGGCAGTATGCTCACCGACACGAGCGGCTTTGATGACAGGACGTTATCCTGCGCGAATCGGCATCACCGACTGGATGCGGCAATCCCCCAAAAAGCATCCGACACCCGCCGACGCAATTCCCCAAGACACGTACGAGGATGTCGGCGAGAAACTCATCACTCCAAAAAATCCGTATTGGATGGATCTTGAAGAGGAAACCCTTGCCGAACTTCTTCAGCGATCTGATTATGCGACGGCACACATTGGCAAATGGCACCTCGGTGCTCAGCCGTGGTACCCCGATAAGCAAGGATTCACTTTCCATCGGGGTGGAAGCGATTTAGGCCAACCTCCACACTATTTCTTCCCCTACTCACAATCTCCCACAAAGCTGCTCTCCGGATTAGAAAAAGGGAAAGATGGCGAATATCTTACCGATCGGGAAGCAGAAGAGGCGGTCAAGTTTATCCGCAAAAACAAAGACAACCCTTTCTTTCTTTATCTGGCCCATTATGCGGTTCATACTCCGATTCAGGCCAAGCCGGAACTGACGCACAAATATCAGTCCAAAGAAACATCCGACCAGAACAATGCAGCCTATGCGGCCATGATCGATAGCGTTGACCAATCCGTTGGAAAGGTTCTCGAAGAGCTCGAATCCCTGGGCCTGTCGGACCAGACCGTCATACTACTAACCTCGGACAACGGTGGACTTGCTTCGGTCACCAACAATGCGCCCCTTCGAGCCGGTAAAGGAACACCGTATGAAGGTGGAATCCGCGTACCGCTCATCGTTCGTTGGCCGGGCGTGGTCC
>JABABY010000013.1 GCA_014237955.1 Planctomycetota bacterium | reverse complement strand
AGCAGCTTGCCTCGCAATCGGATTCCTATACCGCCGCATCGCTTCTGGAGGTCTTGTCCGGAAAGAGAGCCGCTCCGCCGCGGAAACAAAAGTCGCGATCGCGTCGGTCTGCTGCCGCGAGGCCAATTCGCGTCGGAGGAGCGCGCCAGCACAACCTCAAAGGCGTTGATGTCGATATTCCTCGAGATGCGATGACGGTTTGCTGTGGCGTGAGTGGGTCGGGAAAAACGTCTCTGGCGATGGATACCATCTATGCCGAGGGGCAACGGCGCTATGTCGAGAGTCTTAGCAGCTATGCACGGCAATTTGTCTCGCAAATGCAGAAGCCCCAATTAGAGCGGATCGAAGGCCTCTCGCCCGCCATCGCGATTGAGCAGCGTCATATGGGACACACTCCGAGGTCCACTGTTGGCACCGTCACGGAGTTGTACGATTACCTCCGTATCTTGATGGCACGTCTTGGAATCCCCCACTGTCCAGCCTGCAATGTGCCCATCGGCACCCAGTCTGTCGATGAAATTATTGAACGCATCTTTGAGCGTCCGACCGGCACCCGGCTCTATTTACTTGCTCCTTTGACGATCGCCGTCGGCGAACAATACGAAACACTTTGGGATCAGGTCCGCTCACAGGGATACATTCGTGTCCGTATAGATGGGCAAACCCATTCCATTGATGCGATGCCTACGATTGACCGGCGACGGCGACACGCCGTGGAAGTTGTCATCGATCGTGTGAAAGTACAAAAATCGAGTCACGGTCGGGTTGCCGAAGGTGTTGAGGCAGCCCTCTCGCTCGGCGAGGGAACGATGCAAGTGGCGATTGTGGATGAGGCCAAGGAGGAACCGAATTGGGAAACAAAAATTCACAGCCAACACCTCGCCTGCGGTCAGTGTGGACTTAGTTTTGAGAGCTTGAGCCCGCATAATTTTTCTTTTAATAGTCCCCTCGGATGGTGTGAGTCGTGCGAAGGCCTCGGTACAGAGACTGGTGCGAACCTTATCGCCCTGCTACGCGATGGCAAACTTACCTTAAAGCAAGGCGCGGTCGCACTCTGGCCCTCGGTCCAGCATCGCGTGTTTCGCTGGATGCTCGAAAGCCTTTCGAGGCAAACCGGGATTGCGATCGATGTGCCTTTTGAAAATCTGAATGCCAAAGATCGACGATTTGTGCTGCATGGGACGGGCGACAAATGGTTCGATGTCAAACCAACCGGAAAACAAGGGAAACAAACACGGCCCCTCTTCCGTTTCCAGTACAAGGGACTTTACCCCGCGCTCGATGAAGCATCCCGCCTTTCAGCCCGGTTTCGTTCGCGCATGGAACACTTACTCGATGAGGTGGAATGTAGCCAATGCGGAGGAAGCCGATTGCGCGAAGATGCCGCCGCCTCAAAGTTTCGCGGACACACCATCCATGAATATGGTCGGATGCCGCTTGGACAATTGTTGCGGCAAGTGGGCCAGTGGAAACTCGATCGTCGGGAAAAGAAGATTGCCGGAGAATTAATACGAGAGATCAAAAACCGGACTACCTTCTTGTGTGATGTTGGCCTCGATTACCTCTCGATTGCCCGCGGCGCACCAACGCTTTCCGGTGGTGAGTCGCAGCGGATTCGCCTAGCCAGTCAGGTCGGCAGTGGGCTCTGCGGCGTACTGTATGTGCTGGACGAGCCGACCATCGGTTTGCATCCGAGAGATAACACCCGTTTGCTTGGAGCGCTGCGAAAACTCCGTGACCTCGGAAACACCCTGTTGTTGGTAGAACACGATCGGGAGGTCATCGCCTCAGCGGACAATGTGCTTGATTTTGGCCCCCGCGCCGGACGCCATGGCGGGGAAATTGTTGCCCGAGGCAATCCGGAGCAACTCATGCGACGACGCAACTCCGTAACGGGCCCCTTTCTTTCCGGCAAACAGGCGATCTCCATTCCGACCCAGCGGCGGCACACTATGGCGGAGCAGACCGGCAATGGAAGGAAACGGAAGAAAACAACTCGCAAAAAAATAGATGCCTTGGCGATACCGCCTGAGCCGTATCTGGAAGTTACAGGAGCACGCCACAACAACCTGCAGAACATCAATGTCCAAATTCCCCTTGGTATGTTCACCGTGGTAACGGGCGTAAGCGGGAGTGGCAAAAGTTCTCTGGTCAACGACATCCTCTACAACTCGCTGGCCCGCACACTCCATCGCGCCCAGAGAGTCCCTGCCGCCCACGATTCCATTCTCGGGATCGAGCATATCAACAAAGTCATTCGGGTAGACCAGCGCCCTTTGGGTAACTCGCCTGCTTCCAATCCAGCCACCTATACCGGCCTGTTTGATCTCATCCGAAAGCTTTATGCGCAGCTTCCCGAAGCGCGTGTTCGTGGATACACTCCTCGCCGATTCAGTTTCAACGCGTCAGGAGGTCGCTGCGATGATTGTGAAGGCAACGGAAAACTGGTTGTCGAAATGCACTTCCTGCCAGATGTCTGGGTAGAGTGCGACACTTGTCATGGAAAACGCTACAACCCGGAAACGCTAGCGGTACGCTACCATGGCCACAGCATTGCCGATGTGCTTGAGATGCCCTGTGAAAAAGCACTGGAACTTTTTGACAAGATACCCAAGATCCGTCGTATTTTACAAACGCTCTGTGATGTCGGGCTGGGGTATTTGCAGTTGGGACAGTCGGCGGCCACGCTCTCCGGCGGGGAGGCCCAACGTGTGAAACTGGCAGCCGAATTAGCCCGCCCCGATACGGGGCAGACATTGTATTTATTGGATGAACCGACAACGGGACTCCATTTTGAGGATCTTCGCAAACTGTTGCATGTTTTGAATCGGCTGGTCGATCTCGGAAATGCCGTAGTGGTCATCGAGCACAATCTCGATGTGATCAAATGTGCCGACTGGGTCATCGACATGGGGCCGGAGGCTGGAGATGAGGGGGGATATGTGGTGGCGTGCGGGACTCCCGAACAGGTAGTCAACTACGCCAAACAGGTCACAAAGGCGAAAGCGAAGCGATTGCCCCACAGTTTTACGGGTGAGGTTCTCCAAAGCGTTTTGGAAGCTGGACCCTATGTCAAACGGAAAGTCTACGACTTTGGCGAAGAACTACGAGAGCGTAAGGGCGACTTGGAAATCAGCGAAATTGGTTCCGATCAGAAAATGCCCTGGGAGATTGATGGGCAGTTGTGGCACACCCAGAATCGCGTCGGTCGAAAAGGGGAGGCGTGCCGGTGGGATGGCAAGATCTTGGAGAAGATCGTCAATACAATTGAACAGCACGGTGGCTTTAGCGACACAAACTGGAACAGTCGTAGCGTGGTTGAAATCGCGGCCGCCAAAAAGTCGGACGGTTGGTTCTTTCATGCCCTCACCAATGAGCAGTGGCTCATCAAGCTGAAATTTCGCACGGCGGCAAAAACCTTTAATCGCGAGAAACTTATCGAGAACATTGGCATGGCACCACTCAATGACATGCATGAATTGCAAGTCTATGGCACCGATCGGCGGGTCAAATGCCGAAGCCTACGTGGTCCCTGGCAGGAAATTGAGTTGCGTGTCCATTCCCTTAACGAGATCGACCACCCCGCATTCTGGACAATGCTTGACGATGCAGTCTCGGGCTTTCGAAAAATTACGGAGAAAAAAAAGTGCAATCCCGAAGATGTCATGCCCTGGAAGGTGTTGGGGAAGAAGTGGCACTTCTCTCGCAAGGGATTTCCGATTGGGAAGCGGCCAACATGGCCTTTAGAAGTTTTGGAAGAACTCCACGATCTGCTTGCTACTGCCGCACCCGAAGGGCAGTTGCTCTGGAACAACCAGCAGGTCGTCCATCTCTTTGTCGGAGTTCAAAAAGAACCCTGGGCAACCCTGCATACCAAACGGGTTGCCGGAGTTGAACTCATGCTCACAGGGCCCGCGGGACAACACACACTCGGCCGCATTGCAGGATTGGGCAGTGATCGAAAATTGGTGAGTGGCGATCTTGACGTCATTAAAATACAATTCAAAACGCTCGAGAATGTCCACCACATAGAACTGGAAGCGTTTCTCAAAGAGCATCTTGCTGGCGTGGAAAATGCGACTGCCGCTGTCTGACGACAAGCTAGCAGCTACCGGCGACTTGATGAAATCCAAAAGAACGGATTGCCATTCTCATCGACGCGGACTTCGTCATTCAAACCGACCTGACTGAGCAGTTGTGTGAGAATCGTTTTATAGCTGGCACGCTGGGCCTGCATTTTTACCATTGCCTTTAAATCAACCTGAGCGGAAGAAATGCTGCTGCGGTCAAAGAGGAGGGGTACTTCGATCTTCTGTGCCACTTGATCGAGGGCAGTCTGGAGCGGCAAGGAGACCACCTGGGTCTGCACGGATTGATACAGGGCGGGAAGCGTTTTCTCGGGCGACTTCTGGCTTTTCCAACCAATGGGCCAGACTTCTTTCTGGCGGCGACTTTCGGCAATCGTCCACCTGATCCGTCCTCGCTTGCTTTGGGGGACCAATACCAACCCGACCGGATGCAACAGTGTGGCCATAGCGGTGCCGGTCGAAAGACCCTTCAGTTCATCCTGCATAACAGACTTCTGGGCCAAGCGTTGCTTTGCCTGTTCTGTGAAGACGACAGGATGCCGAAAATTTTCTGCAAGGTTTGCTGCAATTTCCGAGCGACTTTTGTCGAGAGTCGAAATCGTGACAACAGCTGCCGCCCCTTGTTCAATGGTCTCGAGTTGTTCGGCGCTCATCCCGAACATGAGTTCCGTCTGGGTTACGTTATCGAAACCGTTGTCCCTTAATTCCGCCAACCAATTGGCAAGTGGCTTGATCTCCTGTCGCGTGAATCGAGCCTGTGGTGGCAAAATCAAGGTGTCGCCAGAGAGAAGGGCGGTGACAAGATAGGAGGGATGTTGTTTGCTACCTATATTTTTGATTCCAAATGCGTCACTCGGCCGTCCACTGCGAATCGTTGTACGGCCAAACCCGGACTCCCCGAGAATGCGACTCCACTGCTGTGGTGCCAACAGAGAATGATCCCCTTTCGTGATCACTTCGATGGCAACCGGCACTTCAGAAAAACCTGTCTGTGGACAAACGATCCACAGAAACATTGCGGCCAGGATAATTTTCAGGCAGCGACCGCGTGGTGGCACCGGAAGCAACATTGCGTAAACCTCTGTACACAAACGAGTACGCCCATTCCATCTTAACCGGATATTGGCAGAGGGTTCGACCCGATTATAGCACGCAATTCTTCGGTATCACTCGGACCCGGTCGATTTGGCATGCGATTTTTTATCTCAGAATTGCCTATCTGCGACGGAACTGCTTTTCCAGATGCCCGAGTTCTTTTAGACTATCGTACATGGTTTTCTCTCTTACCGGATACGGACTGTACGCGACCACCCCAACTTTGGTGGCCGCTTTCGATGTCGAGGATTTTCTTGGTGCAATCGTGCCCATCATCTTTGTCATCATTTGGGTCGTTAGCCAGGTGATGGCGGCATCGCGGAGTGCAAAAAATAAGGAACCAAACAAATCTCCACATCCCACGCCAGACGAAGCTTCAGAATCGCCTCACGACAAGGAACTTGTCGATGAAATCCAGGACTTCCTCCGCAGGGCACAGCGGCAGGGACAGACGATGGAGTCTGAAGAAGGCCCTCGACAGGTCGTAGAGGCAGAGGTCATTGATCTGGCAAAGGTGGATCGTGATTCGGTGAAATCACTGCGTTCAAAAGGGACCCCGAAAGAACAAAAAGAAAACCAGTTAGCCACTGCGGCCACAACCTTGCCAGACCGTTCCCGAGACACTGTTTTTCAAGTGGAGCAGCAGCAGGTGGAACCGGACCCGTACGTGACCTTTGACCAGCAGGCCGACAATCTTTCACAAACTCCCCAAGACACTAAGAAGACAAATCTTTCAGAACAACGGTTTTCAGGTATGGAGGAGATATCCGGGGATGAGCAGTTCGATGTGGAGATCCCGACTACCGCCGAGGAAATTCGAGCCTTGCTCAGCCAACCAGATGGGATTCGCAAAGCGGTTATTCTCAGTGAAGTCTTTGCCAGACCTGTTGATCGGTGGTAGATGGAAATTACAGCTGCAAATACGCATCTCGGCTGGATTGGTGTTGGGGTAATGGGCCAGAGCATGTGCGGCCATCTTTTGGATGCCGGTTTTAAGGTAAGTCTCCACAGCCGCACAAAGTCAAAAGCAGATGCGTTACTCGATCGCGGGGCCAGGTGGCGGGATACCGTGGCCGAGGTCGCGGAGTCCGCAGATATTGTCTTTACGATGCTCGGTTACCCGCATGATGTAAGGCAGGTCTATTTAGACGACAATGGTCTTCTTGCATCAAGTCGCCCTGGCACAATCTTAGTTGATATGACAACCAGCCAGCCCTTACTGGCAAAAGAGATCGCCCAGCAGGCAGCAGTCAAAGATATAACCGTTATCGATGCGCCTGTTTCAGGAGGAGATGTCGGTGCTCGTGATGCCACATTGTCGATCATGATTGGTGGCCCGAAGGAAAGCTATGAGGCACTTGATCCCTGTTGGCAGGCATTGGGCAATACCATTGTGCATCAGGGCAAAGCGGGCATGGGCCAGCACACAAAAATGGTCAATCAGACGCTGATCGCCAGTGGCATGGTCGGCCTCTGTGAAGCGCTCCTCTACGGTTATCGTGCCGGATTGAATATGCAACAGGTTCTTCAATCGGTTGCTCAGGGAGCGGCAGGCAGTTGGTCGCTTTCAAATCTGGGGCCTCGAATCCTGGCCAACAATTTTGACCCCGGTTTTTTTGTGGAGCACTTCATCAAAGATATGGGCATTGCCCTGGAAGAATCGCGGCGCATGAACCTTTCGCTGCCCGGGTTGGCATTGGCCCATGAGTTGTATATTGCTCTTGCCGCACAAGGGCACTCCCGCAGCGGCACGCAAGCCCTGCAAGTCGCTTTGGCGACCGCTTCGGGAATTGACTGGCAAAATCGTTGAGAGTGGCCACCGGATGCTAGCGGTAGTTTTGTGTCCATCGGAGAGGCTAACACCGGCAGGGGTAAAGCAGTCGCAGGTGCCTGAATGTCTCAAAGGGTCTATTCCCGGCTAGGCGTCTTGCTGCAGATATACGTACCCTTTAGAATGGGGGCTGTTTTAGTAAGTTCGCGTACAATGAGAATCTGTGTGGGAGTGTCGTTTGGGTACCAAGAAGTCCGGTAAGGGTCGCCGAAAAATAGGCCGTAAAAAACGTCGCATGCGGGCCAAAATCAGGCATCGCAAGAAGTAATTTCTCTATGCAGCCCTTCCCCCGATATTTTTCTTTAGGGCCGTCGATTCGATAGCTAGTGGTTCTCTGTAGATCCGCGGATGCCCCAAAGTGCGTTTTCGCATAGACGTGGTCCCACTGCGACCATTACATTAGGTAGTTGGTCACAGCATGAGAGAAGCGTTGTTCTGGAAGTCAGCAGCAGCAAAACGAATTTAGGGCAATTTTTTCCTGCGAGTTTACCCGTGCTTCAAAATCCTGTTGGCAGTCTGGGGCTGCAATTACAGAGTGTTGCTCTCCGCTATGACGGGACACTTGTTCGTCATACAAATGGTGCCCCGTTCGGTAGTCGCCACCCACAAATCGGGCAATGCCATTCGGATGCTGAGGTGGCCGATAATCGGGACCCCCGCTTAATCCGTCTTGAAGCGATTCTTTTTTTGGCACGCCAACCTTTACCAAGTCGAAAACTGGCAAAGTTAGCCAGGCTTATCGATGGCACTGAGGCTCGGACCTTAATCAAGACCCTCAATCATTCCTACGACGCGTTCGGACGGGCATTCCGAGCGGAGGAGGTAGCGGGTGGTTACCAGCTTCGTACGCGCAGCCAGATTGCTCCCTGGTTACGACGGATGGCAACTGCGCCAGCCGAAATACGTATGTCCGGTCCGGCAATGGAAACACTGGCTGTCGTGGCATACCGACAGCCGGTCATGCGCGCTGAAATTGAGAAAATCCGTGGCGTACAATGTGGCGAGATTCTTAGGCAACTTATGGAACGCAACATGGTGCGCATTGCCGGACGGGCCGATGAACTTGGGCGACCATTTCTGTATGGGACTACCCGTACTTTTTTGGAGGTCTTTGGACTCCGGAGTCTTGACGAACTACCCAGGGCGTCTATGCTTCGAGCAGGTGGTGTGCACGGAGATGATTCAGCAAGCAGCACTGAAAAAGATGGATGCGATGAGGAGGAGATAGAGGAGTCCAGCGTGAGAGCCAAAGACCCCACAGAAGAAGCCAAAGATCCAACGGTCCTAAAATCACCCCAGGAAATGTTAGCGGAAGAACCTCCAGATCAAGATGATGACATTGATGATCTTGAGGATGACGACATGGCAGGTGAAGACGAGGAAGATGACGGATTCAGCGATGAGGAATGGGAAGAGGTAGAAGACGAATCGACTGATGGGGATGAAGAGGACGAGCAATGGGAGGATGAAGATGAGGAATGGGACGATGCATTAGATGATGATTCGGATGAATACGAAGACGAGCAAAAAGATATCGCGGACGACTAGGTTCCGTCCATTTTAGCGGGAGACGAAGATGCTAGTTGTCATGCAGCACCAGGCGACCACCGAGCAGGTGGAGCAGGTCGTTGAAACGATTCAAAAGATGGGGCTTGCTGCCCATCCAATGCCAGGGCCGACGCGCACTGCAATTGGCATTACCGGAAATTCCTCGACGGTCGATCCCAGGAGCCTCGAGGTTTTGCCCGGTGTACGGGAACTCATTCGAGTTACCCAGCCCTACAAGCTAGCCAGCCGAGAAATGCATCCGGATGACAGCATCATCAAAGCGAGGAAAGCTAATATCGGTCCCGGGACTTTTACGATTATTGCCGGCCCGTGTAGTGTGGAAAGTGAAGAGAACATTTTGCAGGTGGCCGATTATCTGATGAGCCGTGGCGTGCATCTATTGCGAGCGGGAGCGTTCAAGCCTCGAACCAGCCCCTACAGTTTTCAAGGTATGGAGCACGAGGGGCTCGATATCCTCGCGAGGGCAAGGGAAAAAACCGGGATCGGCATTGTCACGGAAGTCATGGACACTGAGCAGGTACAAGCAGTCGCTCAGGTTGCCGATATGATGCAGATTGGTACAAGAAACATGCAGAATTTTTCGCTACTCAAAAAAGTCGGGGTCTGTGGCCGGCCGGTGCTGTTGAAACGGGGAATGTCAGCAACACTCGATGAGTGGCTTATGGCCGCCGAATATTTGCTCGCGGGAGGCAACCCGGATGTGGTGCTTTGCGAGCGGGGCGTGCGGACTTTTACGGACCATACTCGCAATACTCTCGACTTGTCTGTCGTGCCACCGGTCAAAGAAAACTCGCATCTGCCGATCATGATCGATCCCAGCCACGGCACGGGACGTCGCAAATATGTGTCGGCGATGGCATTGGCAGGACTGGCTGCTGGTGCCGATGGTTTGATGATTGAAGTCCATCCTGACCCCGGAAACGCAATGAGTGATGGTGCACAAACCTTGGACTTTCAAGAGTTTGATCAACTGCTCAATGCGCTCAAGGAATTGGCAATACCGCTAGGGCGCACCCTTGCCTAATCTCCAGCCGGGTAAACGGGCGTTCTTGAAACAATATTTTGAGCAGCCACTTTGGGGAGAAGAGGCATCATGCCTGTTTCCGAGCCCTTTCGCGGGCTGATTTTCAAACAACTGAAATTTCTCTATGGCGATTCCGCTACGAGTGTTCTCAGTCGCATTGACGGTCTTCTCGACCGGCACCCGATAGAGCAGATAACGAGCGACGAAGCAACACTTTGGAATGAAAAGACCGTTGTCTTGATCACCTATGGCGATCAAATCCGGGATGCAGAGACTCCCACGTTACAGACGCTCCGAACATTTCTCCTCAAACACGCGCTCCAGGAAGTTATCAACTCGGTCCATTTGCTGCCCATTTTCCCCTACTCATCAGATGACGGGTTTTCCGTGATCGATTATCGCCAGATTGATGAACATTTGGGCGATTGGGCGGATGTCGAACTGCTAGGAGAGTCTTTCGATCTGGCGATTGATTTTGTGGTCAATCATTGCTCGCAAAAACACTCCTGGTTTCAACGTTACCTGGGTGGTGAGTCTCCCTGCGAAAAGTTTTTTATCGAAGTTGACCCGACTGTTGATCTATCGGCTGTTACCCGACCCCGCACCAGTCCGCTCCTGACACCAGTGGAGACCTCTCGCGGAATGCGACATGTCTGGACAACCTTCAGCGCAGATCAAATAGATCTTAATTTTTCCACGCCAGAATTGCTGATCGAGATGCTGGATATCCTTTTGTTATATGTAGAGAAGGGTGCCCGGATTGTGCGACTCGATGCCATTGGATTTCTCTGGAAACAGATCGGCACCTCCTGCATGCATCTGCCTCAAACACATGCAGTCGTCAAGTTGATGCGGCACCTACTCGATGCACTTGCACCACAAACTATCCTGTTAACGGAAACCAATGTCCCGCACAAAGAAAATGTGAGCTATTTTGGGCAGGGTGATGAGGCCCGGGCCGTCTATCAGTTCAGCCTTGCTCCTTTGTTGCTGGACGCCTACCTCCAACAGGATGCAAGATCGCTTGCCGACTGGCTTTCGCAACTTGAATATCCCAGTCGCGGTATGACCTTTTTCAATTTTACCGCATCTCACGATGGCATCGGCGTCCGTCCTTTAGAGGGTCTTGTTTCGCAACAGCGGTTTGATGCACTTGTCCAGAGCGTTCCGCAGCGCGGGGGTCTCGTCAGTTGGAGAGAAACACCGGACGGCAATAAAAGTCCGTATGAATTAAACATCACTTACTTTTCCGCTTTGGACTCGCCCGAAGGGCTGGCCCCCGAGTTGCATGCTCGCAAATTCCTTTCCTCGCAGGCCTTCATGCTTTCTCTTCGGGGCATCCCTGGCATCTACTTCCATAGTCTTATCGGGACCCCCAACGATACCGATGGCGTAAAACGGACTGGCGCCAATCGTTCAATCAATCGGCGGAAATTTGACCTGGAGGAACTGAACGACTTGCTCAGTAGTTCGGACTCGAAACAACGGATTGTCTTTGAGGGATATTGTCGGTTGCTCCACATCCGCTGCCAGCAAAAAGCATTTCATCCCGATGGCGATCAGGAGATGGTTCCCACCAAAAATCCGGCGACGATCGGCTTTCTACGAACCAGCCCCTGTGGAGAAGAATCGATTCTTGTCATTGCGAACATGGGTCGTGAGCCCGTCTCGGTAGCCATACCTCAAATTGCGGGAAAATGGCCCAGCAGCGATCTGCTCACAGGCAATGTAGTGCAAAACGAACAATATATACTTGATGCCTTCGACATTGCCTGGCTGAAGTAACACACGTTCCTGAGGTTTCCCTTGAAACATTCGATGCAAGCCCGAGATGATGCCCGGAAGATTTGGCTATCTGGCGTCGATGCGGTTCGGGCAGATCGGCTAGTCCACAAGACATTGCGTTGTGAGGCAAATATTTTGTCTCTGGGTGAACAGGCCTGCGATCTGAATGCTGTCAATCAGATTGCGGTTGTCGGTGCTGGTAAGGGTGGAGCGAGCATGGCTTCCGCCATTGAGGATGTGCTTGGCCCGGATCTCGTTAAAAACAAAGTTGTTGGCTGGGTCAACATACCTGCTGATTGTGTGAGACCACTTCAAAAAATCCATCTCCATGCGGCACGGCCCGCCGGCGTGAATGAACCGACCGAAGAGGGCGTTGCGGGGACGGAAGAAATTTTAAAGATTCTCAGTTCTCTTAAACCGTCCGATCTTTGTCTGGTCCTGATTTCCGGGGGTGGAAGCGCTCTTCTCCCAGCACCTCAATCGCCGATTACACTTGCCGATCTGCTTGCTGTAACGCGGTTGCTGATGCGATCCGGTGCGAGCATCAATGAACTCAATTCCGTGCGAAAATGCCTGTCTCGAATAAAAGGGGGCAAGCTGGCACAAGCGAGTCAGGCTGGAAACCTCTGGAGCATGATTGTTTCGGATGTCATTGATAACCCACTCGATATCATCGCCTCCGGACCGACGGTTCCCGACCATACGAGCTGCAGATATGCGAAAGAAATCTTGGAGCGATTCGACAAAAATCGCGACGCGGTGCCGAAGGTTGTTTTTGAGTATCTCGAGAATGATGAATGGCAAGCGAAGCCGCCCCCTTTTCCTGACAATGTTTACAACGTGATTATCGGTGACAACCAAACAGCTCTTGCTGCGGCAACTGTGGCAGCAAAACAACTTGGCTATCAGGTCCTCTCGCTCGGTAGCGACAATGACAAAAAAGCAGTTGTCGAAGGGCAAGATCTTGCAGAATGTTGTCTGAAAATTCGTGGGCAAAACAATCGGGCCGCTCCCGGAACATGTATCCTTAGCGGCGGTGAATCTGTGGTTGCGTTGACAGACCATCCGGGAAAGGGAGGCCGCAACCAACACCTAGTACTCTCGGCGCTAAATCGGCTTTGGGCAGACGGGATGCAAAAAATCACGCTCCTCTCCGGTGGCACCGATGGGGAAGACGGCCCTACGGACGCCGCTGGCGCGTGGGCCGATGCGGACATTCTTGAGGCTGCCCGCAAGCAAGGTTTGCAGCCTGAAGATTATCTCCGGCAGTGTAACTCCTATGCCTTTTTTGATCCCCTTGGCGCCCTGATCCGAACCGGGCCTACCCACACCAATGTGATGGACCTAAGAGTGGCAATCATTGAACCCTGAGCATGCGATTGGGCCTATCCGGAACATGCCGGTTCACAACAAGGGTCCGAGCAACCTTGCAACATTTTCAGTGAAGCTCGTAAAGCGTGTACGCCTCCGCCACTTTTCCAGATCCATCAGATACGAGTGCGCAATGTACGATTGCTGCAAATCCCGCAATCGCGAGGTGAAGTCGCGGTTGTAGACAGCCAGTGTAATCTCAAAATTGAGATGCAGACTGCGGGGGTCAAGATTGAGCGAACCAAATAGACTGATTTGGCCATCAATCGTAATCGACTTGGTATGCAACAGGCCCTCGTTAAAGAGCATTACGCGAATGCCTGCGGCCAGCATATCTCCCTTGGCGGCTTGGCTGGCCAGGCGGACCAATATCGAATCGACCTGTGCCGGTACGACCAGTGTAACATCAACCCCACGGCGGGCCGCCGAAGTCAGTGCCGTGAGGAGCGCGTCCTCCGGCACGAAATAGGGTGTTGTCAGAATCAATTCAGTCCGAGCCGCATAAATGGCCATTAACAGAATATCTTGAATTTCAGTGCTTTCATTCAGGGGACCTGAGGGAATCACCTGAAGGGCTGTCTCTCCACACGCGTCGATGTGATGCACGTCACCTATCTGCTGCAAGTTTTCAACACCCTCTTCAGATTCGAGTTCCCAGTCTTCAAGAAAAGTGATCGCGAGCCCCTCTACGGCCGGTCCCCGAACGCGCACCATTGCATCGACCCACTGCCCGATCCCGGCATCCTGTTTAAAGTATCTCGGATCGACAAGATTCAGGCTCCCGGTATACGCAATCGATCCATCGATAACAACAATCTTGCGGTGCATCCGCAGGTCAAAGCGGACAAACAGCATCCGGAACAAACCTGCCGGCAGGGCCGCATTGAGCTTGACACCCGCCTCCCGAAGACGATGGATCTGTTCGGTTTTTAAAAACTGTTTGCTGCCAACATCATCGACAAGCACGCGACAGATTACGCCTCGCGCACATGCCCGAATCAGAGCCTCGATCACTTCATCGGCGCGTCCGCCGGCAAACCAGATGTAGAACACCATGTGAATGGTCCGCTTTGCAGATTCGATATCGGCTAGAAGCAAGTCAAAGACATCATTCCATTTGTCAATCAGTTGCAAATCATTATCCGGAACTGCGGGGATCTCTGAAATGCTTTCAGCAAGCCTGGAGAGAGACTTGGACTCATCACTCAACTCTTCCCAGTTGACGTGATACAGTTCGTGTTGCTCTTTGATCCATTCGACGTAAGGGTAATGGATTTTTTCAGCTCTCTTGGCCCGGCGATTTCCGAGTCGCAGTTCCCCGAATAACAAATACACAAATGCCCCAACAAAGGGAAACACAAAAATCAGCGCCAGCCATGCCATGGTTACCCCGACAGGCCGACGACGCATAATGACGCGGATTGAGAGTCCGAAACGAATCAAAAACTCAACCAGAACAACGGTGATGATCCAACGGGAATGTTCCATGGAACGTTTAGAGCTCTAACAACGAGTTATGCAACAACCGGCGGGCGCATTGCTCGCGCGTTGGGATGTCGCGTTCAAAGGCATGTTTGCATCGACAATGGTGTCATTACGGTTTGCGAATTGGCCCGTCACCAGGCACGTCCATTCTTTCCTGTTCCGCAAATGGCGACCTCAAGGCCGAGTGCGGCGGCCATGCTTGCCTTGGCGAACATGGCACGATCGGCATCGGCAGCCGATCGCGCGTACGCAACCTGGATATGGTTACTCTTGTGGCGTGCCATCATCTGGTCGCGGCTGACCCCATAGGTCACCGCATGCATAATCGGCCACTGTGACGTTGTGGCCTCCCAGCGGCGCTCTGTCTCGGCCAAGGGCAATTTTACCACCCCAGCCCGCCCCAAATCCATCTTCAAGCGACCCTCTTCCACAAAGACGCGCGACCAGACAATCTCTCCCGGCTTAGAGATTCCCTTAATGGTGCCACCGCCAGATGGGAAAAACATATTTGGCTGACGCTCACTCGTCGCCCCTTTCCAGCCGCCAATCAGGTGCGCGGGAGGAACGCTCCCACTGATTTCAAAGACCCAGACATAGTCTTCGACCGTACCGCTCTGATCCCAATCTCCCCAACGCAAGTCGTGCAGCGTGTTTTCCACAGGCTGCCCCAAGGCTTTGTGAACGCGGTACGTCATCAATCCATCGAGTCCCGCGCATTCGTCCACCTCATTAAAGTGTGGTAGCGGCTCGCCGGCATAGAGTGTCCGCCGGCCATCACGGCTCTTGACCGGCGGCCGATCCCGGTTGTTGAGAGTCCCTTCGACAAGATCGCTCGCCGGCATCAAATCCTTAAGCCCCTGCTGGTACTGGATACCGATCGTATGACAACCGAAATCGTCGGCAATTCGCAGCGCGGCGATGTACATCTTGCATTGGTCAAGTATTTGGGCGTTGGTCAAATGATCCTTATGTCGGGTACCCGTGCGAAAGTGCATCCCCTTGCGGTCCATCCAGTTCCGCACCCCCTTTGCCTCCCGGTCGCTTACCTGGGTCGATTCGTAATAAAGTGCCGACTGGCTAAGCCGCTCCTTGTAAACACCGGTGGGGTTGAGCAGGTGGTCGGGGATGATCGCGTTGAACATCCCCATACACCCCTCATCGAAAACACCCATGATCGCTTTATCGTGCTGGAGTTCGCGTGCCAGCTTTTCTCCAACCCGGCGGGCTGTGGCGGGTACTTTCAGCCGCGAAAGCGAACGCACATGACCCGTTCGATGCCGATACGAACCGGTCTGAAGCCACTTTTTGAGAGCGGCAACAAACTTCAGGTCACCAAAATCCTCGCCCCAAAGGGTCGAATACGGTACTCCCGCCTTGGTGAGCGAACCGTTGAGGTTGAGCATCCCGACAAGTCCCGGCCAGGTTCCGGACCAATTGGCTACGGTCAGAATTGGCCCTTCGTGGGAAATCAAGCCGTGAAGCAGATGATGCGAATATTGCCAAACCGCCTCGGCGACGATGAGTTTTATCTTCGGATCGATGCCCGCGAAGACCTGCATGCCCTCTTTTTGGGAACTTATAAAACCGTGTTTTTCTTTTTTCTTGTAGGGATGGGCGCGGACCAGTTCGTAGCCAGCCAATGCCATACTATCGGCAAGATCTTCTTCCATTTTTTCCTGGGCTGCCCAACAATTCTGGTTGGCCGAAAGGCGAAGATCGCCATTGGCAACGAGCAAGACACGTCGCTTCTTGGCCGCAGCTGATAGCCGATTATTCGCAGCAGCATATTTAATCATCGTTCGTTATTTCCTTGACAACATTCAGAGAAAAAAATCGGGCAGTAAGTCTGCGTCGGAGTTTACTGCATAGGCTGAAAACTCACGAACTCCTTCCGATGCGAGGACCTCCTCATCAATAAAAAAATTCCCGCTGCACTCTGCTGCCGGGCGACATAGAATGGCGTGTGCCGCATCGGCAACAATCTCCGGCGTACGGCACCGATCCATCGCCTCGTCGCCACCGAGCAGATTGCGGACGGCCGCGGTGGCAATCGCTGTACGGGGCCAGAGGGCGTTGACCGCCACAGCCTGTTCTTCAAACTCGGCCGCCATCCCGAGCACGCACATACTCATTCCGTATTTTGCCATCGTATAGGCTCCATGGCCGGCAAACCAGCGGGGCTCCATGTTCAGTGGCGGAGCAAGATTGAGGATGTGTGGGTTCTCGGCCTTCAGCAAATAAGGCAAACAGGCCTGGCTAGTGAGAAAAGTGGCTCGGACATTCACCGCCTGCATCAAGTCGTATCGCTTGGCGGGCGTTTGGAGAGTACCCGCCAGAAAGATGGCACTTGCATTGTTCACCAGAATATCAATTCCACCAAATGTATCGACACACTGTCCGACTGCCTCAAGGATCTGTTCTTCAAAACGGATGTCTGTGATGCACGCCAAGCCACGGCCACCGGACGCCTCGATTTCTTGTACGGTCTGCGGCACCGTTCCCGGAAGCCGCTTGTCGGGATGGTTCGTTTTGCCTAGGACGGCGACAGCGGCACCGTCGCGGGCCGCCCGCAGGGCAATTGCGCGGCCAATGCCGCGACTTGCGCCTGTAATCAATAACGTTTTCCCGGCGAGCGAGGCCATCCACTTTCTTCCTGCTGTTACGGTTTCCTTTAGGAGCAATCTGTCGGTGCAGAATAACACACGCAGGGTCGTTTTTTTAGATAAGTGGCCTGATTCTGATATGTAATTTGTGGATGTGCAGATACAATCATAGGCTGTGTTTCATCAACCCGATGACTGCGGACCGCGACAGGCAGCAGCGTGATCATTCCGGTGTTGATCTGAGGTCGGTCTCAGGAGTCCAATCAGCGCCCTGCTAGAGGGGGTCTCTTATAAACAGGCGAATTGTCATGAGCACACAACACAAAAACAAAGGTCCCTGGGTACATCGATTTCTGGTCACGTTCTTCAGTGTGATCATGGCGATTCTCTGTTTCTGGCTGCTCGGTTTTGTGGTCGACGATATTGGCAGCTGGCCTGGCCCCAATTACGAAGACCTCGAAAAGGAATTGCTTGATCCGGTCCTGATAGAGAAACAAAAGTCGTTTGGGGATCAGGTGGCGGAGGTCAAGCGACAAATATCGGCCCAGAACCAACGGCAAAAATTGTTGCGAGACAGCACCAGCAGTTCTCAGAAAACTATGAACCAACTTCTGGAGTTCCAGCGGTTAAACCTGCAGAAGAATGTGACACCCTCTGCGGAGGAGCAGCAGGCGTTGGCCGAGAGCCAGCGACGTTTTCTGGCAAACCAGAAGCAATACCAATTATTGAACCAAACTATCGTCCAGTTCAACGAACAGCTTACCCATTTGGAAGGCGAACAGCGCGATCTGGACACAGAAATTGAAAAGTTGCGTAAACCGATCGATGAACAATATCATCGCCTGTGGGGTCGGCATGATTTTAAAATTGCAATCTTCAAGCTCGCCCTGCTCCTGCCACTGTTGCTCGTGGCGATGGTTCTGTTTTTTAAATTCCGTGGTGGCACCTATACGCCACTAATCTATGCTTTTGGAATCGCCGTGGTGCTTAAAGTAGCCGTGGTGATGCACGAGCATTTCCCATCGCGCTATTTCAAGTACGTGCTGATTCTTACCGCCCTGGCGATCGTGGTGCGGATTCTGGTTTACTTGCTGCGGATGATTGCCTTTCCAAAGAAAGACTGGTTGTTGCGACAGTATCGGGAAGCCTACGAGTATTTTTTCTGCCCTATCTGTGCCTATCCTATCCGTCGCGGGCCGCTCAAGTACCGTTTCTGGACCCGCCGCACAATCAAAAAGATGGCCCCCTCATCCACTGCGAAAATGGCAGAAGAAACCGCATATGCCTGCCCCGCCTGTTCAACAGGTCTGTATGAAAAATGCCCGCAGTGCGGCGAGATCCGCGAGAGTCTGCTGCCAACGTGCCAAAGCTGCGGGAATACCAGAGAGCTGGAATCAGCGAGCACACCCTAGCGGCGCAGCTATGGCAAGATCCCCGTTGCATTCAGGGAAAGCTCAGGGAAGAATGGCCCTTTCCATTACCATACTCGCCGTCGCAGCGGCACTGCCGAGAGGAAACAGGGATGCACGCACAACTGGTGGTACTCGGTGGAGGTCCGGGCGGCTATGCGGCCGCTTTTCTGGCAGCTGATCTCGGTTTTGACGTCACGATCGTCGATCGCGAAGGTCGACTTGGTGGTGCCTGCCTGCTGCGGGGTTGTATTCCCTCCAAGGCCCTGCTGCATGTTGCCAAGGTGATCAGCGAAAGCCGCCAGCTTGCCGATTGGGGCGTTGAGATGGGGGCGGCCACGATTGACATTGGTAAGATGCGGGCCCGTAAGGAAAAGGTGATTGGTACCTTGTCTGGTGGCCTTGCGCAGCTCGCAAAAAAACGCAAGGTCCGTATCATCAAGGCGGCTGGGATACTGGAAAATTCTCAGTCGGTCCGGCTTAGTGGCGGAGATCCTGAAACGTACGAAGAAGGAGATTTGCTCTCCTTCGATCGCCTCATTCTAGCCACTGGTTCTTCACCTGCGATTCCTGCCGTATTCAAGATCGACAATGATCGTGTGATGGATTCCACAGTTGCACTCGAACTGACTGATGTTCCGGAAACAATGCTTGTTGTGGGAGGCGGCTATATTGGTCTGGAGATGGGTTGTGTCTATGCTGAACTAGGGTCTCGCGTAACGGTTGTCGAGTTGACCGACGGTTTGTTGCAAGGTGTTGATCG
>JABABY010000139.1 GCA_014237955.1 Planctomycetota bacterium | reverse complement strand
GTTTCCTGTTCAGGCCTCCCGGACCCAATGCAGAGAGTCGTCGCTCGTGAGTTAACATAGAGAGGGGGTTTGTCTGATCGACAACCTGAGATAGCTCACCGCGGCCAAAGAAATATTCGATTGCCGCCGAAATGCTCTTCGGGTTGATCAAACTGCGGGGCGTCATGTCTTCCTGGTCTTTAAGGCTCATTCGCTCCTGAACCGTTCGCCGCAATTTGAGAAATCCTTTGCGCATTTCATCGCCGGCCAATTCATCGATGGTCCTTAAGCGACGATTCCCCAAGTGGTCAATGTCGTCAATTTGTACAGCAGGATCACTACCCACAAGGCGAATCAGATAACGGATCGATGCGAGCAAATCGTCAGGCCGCAAGGTCATCTCATTTTCTGAAACATTGAGCCCAAGTTTGCGATTGATGCGGAACCGCCCAACTTTGCCAAGTCGATAGCGGTTTGTGTCGAAAAACTTTTCTGTAAATAGTAACCTGGCTTTCTCTAGCTGCGGTGGATTGCCAGGGCGCAATCGTTGGTAAATTCGCAGCAGAGCTTCTTCATGACTGGAAGTGGTGTCCTCTGCCAGACTGTTGAAAATAAGCGGCGTCTTTGGCTCAGGCATGACTTCAACGGTGCCTACTCCCGAACCGCATATTGTCTCGGCATGGACTTTGGAAATTTTGTGCCCTGACTCAACAATAATTTCACCAGCCCGATCGCTCTTAGCAGGAAAAACAATATCATCAACCGCAATCTTTCCTTCGATTTTCCCGGCACTACGGCCATCAACAACTTTCTCTTTTTTTGTCTTATAGAAACTCTTAATGATGTCCCGATTGAGGCTGTACTTCGGAGACATCGCCCGAAGTAGTGTTAGTGCAGAGAATTTTCCGCTTTGGTCGATGCGGACAGTCATACTGTCCTTTTTGTTCACATTGATTTCAATCCAACTGCCACGTTCAGGAATGATGCGGCAGCTATGGAGCATCCGATCGGTTGTGTCCGCCTCGCAAACAAAGTCCACACCTGGTGAGCGATGGAGTTGGCTGACCACGACCCGCTCAGCACCATTAATAATGAACTCACCACCACCTAGCATGATCGGCATGTCACCAAGATAGACCTCCTCCTCGACCGGTTCTTCTTTCGTCAAGCGAAGCCAGACACGAAATGGCCGGCCATAGGTCAGTCGTAGTTGGCGGCACTCATCCGGTTCGTATCTTGGTTTGCCTAAGTCGTATCGCAGGTATTCCAATCGCAAAGTTTTGTCATAACTTTCAATGGGAAAGATTTCCTGAAGTACGGACTCAAGACCCTCATGTTTGCGACGTTCATCCGCCACGCCATACTGTAAGAAACGCGCATAGCTCGCAGTCTGAATATCGGTAAGGCTGGGGAGAGGGTACCGATCTTCACGAGCCCCAAAATGCCGAATATTTTCTGGGCTTAAGCGTCTGTTTGCCGAGGTAGCCATAGGCGACGAACTCCTAGCGGTAATACATATACTGTGTTGGTATTGGTAGCGGGCGGGGCAACTTTAGAACATTTGCCAGCAGTGACAACCTCCCCATACAAGCTGAGTGGCTTGAAGGACGTTTACACTCATCTGATGGACAGTTCATAAATATTTCTGCCAAAGTGGTTAGAAGCAAATCCGAGCCAATAGGTCCCGATCAAAAAACCATCCGGTTTGTGTCCGAATGCAATGACAACGTATTTGATTAAACGACTTATTTGATTGAAACCGTAGCACCCGCTTCTTCCAGTTTGGCTTTGGCGGCGTCCGCATCCTCTTGGGAAACACCCTCCTTGACCTTGCTGGGAACTCCTTCAACGAGTTCTTTGGCTTCTTTAAGGCCTAAGCTGGTCAATGCGCGTACTTCCTTAATGACACCAATTTTTTTCTCACCGAAAGACTCTAAGACAACATCAAACTCTGTCTGTACTTCATCCGCACCATCACCTCCGCCCGCATCTGCCGGGCCTGCCATCATTACGGCACCCCCACCAGCAGCAGGTTTGATTCCATGAACTTCTTCGAGGTAATCACTCACTTCCTTTGCCTCTTTTAGTGACAAGCTGATGATTGTTTCACCTAGCTCTTTGGCTGCATCACTAAATTCCACCGTGGCTGTTGCTTCTTCAGACATCTCGCATCTCTCCCTTTCTTAATAGTTCGCGGACCCTGGATCTATTCCGCGTCAATGGTTATTGAATCACGCGATGGACTCACTGTTAGAAATCATCTGAATTAAATTTAAGTCGATCCGTCCTCTCCCTCAGCATGCTGCTCGATTTGACTGGCCAAGAGTCCACCCGTAGCGGTCAGTTGTGAAGTGAGATTTGCCCCCGGTGCAAGAATCTGCCCAATGAGAATACTTAGTTGCTCAGTCCGACTCGGCCACTTACTTACCTCGTGAACTTGTTCAGAGGTAAGCATTGCCTGATCCATGACACCACCCCGCGGAGAAAATCCTTCATAGTCGGCTTCTTTTCCAAGCCGAACGATTTCCTTGGCGAGAGACACTAGATCTTCACTGCCCCAGGCGATGGCGATAGGTCCTTCTAGTCCTTCAAAGGCACAGGCCAAAGGGGTGCCTTCGGTGGCCCGTCGAACGAGACTGTTTTTTACAACCATCAATTGGATGTTCTTCGTTCGCAGTTCGCGACGTAAGGTCATTGTTTTATTTGCATCAATCCCAATGACGTTCACCAGAAGACATTCGCTCTCCCCGGATAGTCGTTTGGAAAGCTCTTCACTAATCAAATTTTTGACATACTTACTCATAATTGTCGCCCGACTGAATGATTGCCTAGCTGGTCTTTTGTTTTTTTAGGCTCTTGATGTTTCTCGTTGGAATAGTCTTTGGGTAATTATTTTTGGTGGGGTGATTTCTACTGCTTAGGCTGCAATCCGAACTCCCGGACTCATTGTCCCAGAAATGGTAATGGATTTGATGTAGTGCCCTTTGGTCGTTCCTGGCTTCATCCCATCAATGCAGTCGATAAACGCGCGGATATTCTCGCCCAACTTCTGTTTGTCAAAGGAAAGTTTGCCCACGACAGCATGGACAATGCCACTGGCATCGTTACGGAATTCCACTTTGCCAGCTTTGTATTCCGTGACGATCTTACCAACCTCCGGTGTCACCGTGCCCGCTCGAGGACTCGGCATCAAGCCGCGTGGACCAAGGAGTTTGCCAAGAGGCCCGACCAATCCCATCATGTCCGGGGATGCAATACACGCATCAAAATCAAGCCAACCATCTTTTATCTTTTTAGCAAGATCTTCGTCTCCTACTTCGTCCGCCCCTGCCGCTCGTGCATCTTCTGCAGCATCACCCTTTGCAAAGACAACAACCCGTTTGGTGCGTCCAATGCCATTGGGCAATACAATCGACCCACGCACAATCTGGTCAGCTTGTTTGGGGTCGATACCAAGCCGCATCGCGATTTCCACCGTTTGATCGAATTTTACGGCCTCAAAGCTTTGGAGCAGATCTACCGCTTGCTCGACAGAAAGCGGCCCCTTGTCTTTGGCTTTATTTGCCAGACTCATCATTCGTTTGGAACTAGTGGACATGTTCTTTCTCGTGGGCTTTCCCCGGTGTTTTACTTTTTGATTCGAAATGCGAAATCTATAACATTTAAAATCTATGACATTTAAATAACGACCAATCGCAATTAATCGCTGCCTAAAAACCTAATCTACAACTTCCAGCCCCATACTTCGGGCGGTCCCTTCAATTAACCGCCGCGCGTTCTCTGCGTCACTGGCGTTGAGATCGGCTATTTTGGTATTCACAATTTCATCGACCTGAGCTTGGGTAACGGTCCCTACCTTCTCTTTGTTGGGCACTCCAGAACCCTTAGCAATACCTGCGGCTTGTTTGAGCAGTGCTGATGCGGGGGCACTTTTGGTGATGAATTCAAATGTACGATCGCTATAAACATTGACGACAACCGGAATCGGCATGCCATTGGCATCCTTGGTACGGTCATTGAACTGCTGCACAAATTGACCCAGGTTGATTCCAAACCGCCCTAAAGCAGTACCCACTGGAGGTGCGGGCGTTGCCTGTCCTCCGGGAACCTGAAACTTGACGGTACCAGCCAATTGCTTTGCCATGTTGTAATCCGTGTATGCAGACGACCATCAGCACATGAGTGCTTGGGCGTCCTTAAAGTTTTTCTATTTGCCAATATTCGAGTTCGACCGGCGTGGACCTTCCAAAAATATTTATCATTACGGTTACACGACCGTTCATCGCATCGATGGTGTCAATATCGCCCTCAAAGTTTTCAAATGTGCCTTCATTGATTTTGACCCGATCACCAGGGCTGACCCCGATTTGCAACTTGGGTTCCTGTGTTTCAATGTCTTCTTCTTTGGGAATGATCCTTGCGACTTCGCTTGGAAGCATAGGCGTCGGTTGTCCTGCCGCGCCCGTGAAGTCACCAATCCCGGGAGTTTCACGAACTAAGAACCAAGTTTCGTCATTGATGATCATGTGAACGACAATATAGCCCGGGTAGAGTTTCTTTTTGACAACACGTTTTTTCCCGCCCTTAAACTCCGTAACCATTTCTACAGGAACGATAATTTCCTCGAAATATTCCTCGAGTCCTGCTACTTTGACGCGGCGTTGTAATCCCGAAACAATGGAATCTTCTCGATTGCTCTGGACCTTGAGGATGTACCAGTCGAGTGGTCGTTCTTCGACCCGGGATTCTGCCGGACCAACATCTAGTGTTTCCTCGAGAGGCGCGACATCCTCAATGTCGGCACCCTTCGCTTTCTCACGACTGGCTTGCTCTTTCGCGAGTGCCTGCAAGTCATCGTCGTCGGCCCATTCGGCGATCTCTCCTTCCTGTTCCGAGGAATCGGAATTCATCGCAACATCGGCGGGATCTTGATTTTCTGGTGGCCCGGTTTCTTCAGTAGAAGCAACATCAGCCAGGTCGATCCCCGGATCTTCCGCCACTTCATCAACGGCCCGTTTTGTTTTGTCACTCACGCCGCTATTCCCCATCTTTTGGCTCTACAAACGATATACTCACAACCGTGATCAACCAACAATTCCAAGAAACTTAAAGACCATGGCCCAAACAAAATCAAACACAAAGAGGAAAACCGCAAGAAAAATAATTGTAATCAGGACTACTATAGAGCCACGAACCAACTCGGTCTTTGTGGGCCATGACACCTTGCTCATTTCAGCTTCAACGGAAATCAGAAAGTCCGCAAAACTGGCTAAATTAATTACTCGATAAACAATCCAAAGTCCGAGGCATAAAACGACTGCCGGTATGCTGTACTGCATCAACATGTCGCCTTGCTCTGCAGCAACATGCATTCTCCAACTACCGAGTAGCATCGCAATCGCAAGGGCTGCAAATGTTGCCTGCCGTGTGATTCGACCTTGATTGCGTTTATAGATCCCTGCATGAAACAGGTTCTGCACAAACGATGCCGTCGAGGCGCTGGTTCCGGAAGTTTTTTGTGCGGCGGCCATTAAATTCTTTTATGTGGTCGGATGTAATTTCATAATCCG
>JABABY010000138.1 GCA_014237955.1 Planctomycetota bacterium | reverse complement strand
AAATGACGATTACCGAAATGTCGAGATTAGCCACCCGTCAACTTCGCTCCGAATACACGCATGACTTCCTTTTTCGCGAAAACAACATTGCAATTAGCGGCGCATTCAAAAGAGCAGCGACATTGCGTATCACGAATCCAGTCGACGACTTCGCGGCCTTTCGAGGACGCGAGCGCCTTGCGGACGTCGAAGTCGAAGTCGCGCAGTGTTCCGATGTCGGAATCAAATTCTGGCTGCATTTGGCCGAGCACCTCGCAGGGCTGCAAGACGCCTTTCTCAGTGATGGAAATAAACTTGCTCCCGGCGAGGCAATCCCACGGGTGCTCGTCCGTTTTCAAGAAGCGGTAAATGCCACGCTTTGCAATCCTATTGATGGCTCCCAGGATAGGACTGTGGTTCTCACGAAAATCTTGTGACTGCACATGCTCAAGAGCGGTCCACCACTCGTCAGGAGTTACCTCTTTTTCCTCTTCGTATTCCGCGTTTCCACGAGGATAGAGAAACTGGTAGTCGTCGAAATCGGTTTGCTCCCGCATGTAGTCATAAAGTTTTGTCACCCGCTCCTTATTGGTTTTCGTCATGCATGTCGCAATGTCGAGATTCAGGCGCGGATCCGATTGACGGATCTTCGAAAGTTCCCTCAGAGTCTCTGTGGCTTTGGAAAAAATTCCTGGAACCTTGCGATAGGCGTCATGCTCTTCTTCGAAATCGTCAAATGATATTTGGATCTTGATTTTGAGTCGGGGACACTGCTCGCGGATTGTTTTGACAGTCGCAACCGTTCGCTCTGTATAAAATCCGTTTGTAACAATATTGCAATACAGTATCCGGGAGCGATCGTAAAATCCCTTCACGATCTGAGGAAGATCCTTGCGGATGAACGGTTCGCCTCCGCCAATCGACAGGTAAATCAGATTGAGGCTGTCCGCGATTTTTTCGATTTCATTAAGGGTTAATTCGTTGCGCGTTTTTGCGGATGCGATTTCCTCCCAGTAGAAGCAGTGTTTGCACCGCGCATTGCAGGCGGCCGTTGGAAAGAAAATCAGATACGATGGTGCTGCCGAAAAATAGGAGCGGAGGAAATGCAGCCAATCGGTGAGCGCGTTGCGTTTCATGACTTGCTATTCTTATTCCATTGAAGCGTTCAGAACGCGCGATGCTCTAGAGAATGATGGGTAACAGCCTCTTATTATATAGACAGACCGGACAGCGTCAAAACACTAAAGCGTCGAATCTGGAGCATCTCTGTCACATGCATTGTTATGTGCGATCGTCCCTGGCCGTTTTTGTGACCTCCTTCTCGATATAATGGCCAATGGCTCCTGCAATACTCAGAAGAATTACGCCCGCGAGAAATACGATCACAAACGTTAGCAAGCCGGTTCCAAACGACGCGAGAATGATTGCCACTGTGACCAAAATAGCACCAGCAATGAGAACAACCGCGGCAATTCGTTGAGCGCGAATCAGATGTGGTGATTTGGTTGGCTGCAGTATCCCTGCGAGGGCCTGGCAAAATGAATAGAAAGGCTTAATTGTCAAGTACGCGATAATCTCGCCGATCAGTTCCATGAGTGAGATGTATCCGAGCACAGAATGGTGGGTGTGGCCGTCACCTCCCACACCGGGGATTAAAAGTTAAATCACAAGTTCACTGGATGCTGGCGTCACGATTGTGCCAAACAACGAAGGCAGGCCGCGACATGATTGGTAATGTCGTTATTCTTTCTCGTGGGTTGCCAATTTCGATTTGAGGGACGCAAGAATGTAGTCGTGTTCGGTCCTCGTCCCCAGGCGTTCAAAAACGCGCCAGTAAATTGCGGGGCGGAGCGTTGAGGTGACGGTCGTGGTGCGCGTAACTCTGGTCTTGCCGTCGTCGATTCGATCCAACGTGTAGGTAGCTCCTTCAAAACCTAACCAGTGGCGTCCGGGGAGTTGTACCTCTTCGACCGAAAATTCGAGATGCTCTGGCGGTTGCCACCGCGTCACCCGTTCGCGGATGAATCCAGAATCGAAGTGGCAAGTTCGTTCTGCCCCGACACCTGAGCCACTCATGGTACACGACTCTGGAACCGGAAGGCCCAACTGCATTAACAGCGGTTGAGGTCCCGTGACTTGATCGAATTTGAGTAACTCGCGCCAAACCTCGTCAGCAGACGCGTCGATCACGATCGATGACTCGACACATTCGGTCCGCGCTCCCGTATAGAGTTGATCTTCCACCTTTCCTGCCCCGAATACGGTCACACCAGCTAAAACTGGCACGAATATCATCGATAGATTCGAGTCGCTCCGTCGCTTCACGCACCATTTCACGAATAAGCCAATGCCTGCTCCCAGCATGATGGCAATAAAGATCAGAGGCAATGCCATCACGACACAAAAGATTCCTTCTATTCCTATAACTAGGAGCACAGCGAAGGCGATACTCATTGCAATTTGCAGGCTGAGGCCAACGGCCCTCCAGTATGGAACGGTGAACGCAGTGACAAAGCCCGTGGCGAAAGGCAGAACCCAGAACATGGTGACCCCCTCTTGCGCGGTCTCATGGCCCATAGAGATTAAGACGCCGCCACTGATCGCACAGGCCGTTGCCACCAACGTTCCGTGGATGATCGTTTTTATGGGGAGCTTTTCGGCTGACGACGCATCTGTTTTCAGATAAACATCAATTTGCGAAAAGATGAATTTAAGGAATGAGCCACATACGGTTATGGCCGACCCGACAAAAATTAAACCAATCGATGTTTCGTACCCGGTATCTAAAGCATATAGGGTGTATGAGAGTGCAAAGAGTGCAAAGAGTGCAATAAATCCAGAAACGCATAAAACTATTCCTACGGCCAAAACAACATTACTAAGGATATTGCCGTACCGTCTTGTACGAGATAGAGGCAGATCTTTTTGCGTTTGGTCGGGAATTTTATCCATCGAGAGTACTCCGAACCGATTCCGGTTCATTCGTTGGTTGGGCGATTGTATTCCACAAGTAAACCCATTTTTAGTCCGATGTGTCGGGTTTCACGATCGTATCCCACTCGTTCTCGGTTGTCATGCCAGCGGACGGTTCTCGGAGCTCAAGTTCGACCAGAGTGCCATCGGCGGGCTTGGTGGAAACGCCCGCTTTTACCTCGTTGTCCGGATGAATTGCGCGGAAGTGGAAAAGCTTGACAAAGACACCAACCACCAATGCGACTTCCAGTTGGCCCAGATGTTTGCCCGGACAAACTCGCGGACCGTGTCCAAATCCGAAGTGGAGATGTTCCTTGGTCGGCCCTTTTTGTGTCGCTAATTTGTCCCAACGGTCGGGTGCAAATTCAGTGGCTGAAAACCCCGTGACCGATTCGCCCCAATGGTCTTCATGACGGTTGGCGTGCCATACGTCCAGCAAGATGTGTGTGCCCTCGGGGATCGACATCTCGCGACCATCTGCCGTTTGGACGCGCGTTGGCACCGTTGCTTTCCGGGGAAGAAAATAGAGCGATGGTGTCAACCGCAGCGTTTCTTCGAGGACGAATCCTAGATGTCGAGCTTCACTAAGCTGTTCGGGAGAGTAATCCGCGATGGCTTCGACCTCCCGGAAGACCTTTTCCTGCCAGAGTTCGTTTCTGGCCAAATGGGAGATCGTCCAAGTGGCATACGAGGTGGTCGCTTCCAAAGCGCCGGCGAGAAAGACTTTAATGTTGCTCCGCAAGGCTGCGTCGGGGACTTCCGCACGGAATTTCTTCCATAAGCCGCGACCGCTCGATCGGGCGGTGAGTACGCGATCGGTAAGTTCTTCAAATGCCGCAAAATCGCGGTTTGCCTGGGCATATCGACGACTAAATCGCGCAAGCAATGAACGCGGAAACCCCAGTCGATTGATCACCGTATCTCGCACGATATGGTCGATGATTCGCTCCAGAGCAGGAACGTAAACCTCTTGGAGCTCCTGATAATCGATGGAAGTGCCGAAAAAACATTCGACCAGCATCTCCAACATGAGTGTTTTGATCTCGGGTTCCACAGCAATTTGAAGCCGCGACGAACCGGTTTCCAATAAGTGTTGCCGAAGAACAGCCAGCCGTTTTCGCACTGTGTTGCGAAAAGTGTCTTCAAACTCAAAGAAGACGTCGATCTGAAAAAGCGAGGTCTTGCCGAAGGGCGCAGCAGATACCTTTCGTTGTTGTCGCCACATCGAACCATTGCCGAAAAGTAGGGTATCGTCTCCAGTCGCCCGAGCGATGCCAGTCGAAGGAAGGGTATCGCGATCGAAATGACCCTCGCGATCCCCAGTGGCGGTGAGAATCGCGCGGATGACACCCGGATCGCGCGTGACGAGTACTGGGGGCATACCAGGAACGTCCAGGTACCGATTGTGTCGGCCAGAACCACTTTCCTCATCGGCTCGCCAGAAGTAGGCGTCCAGGATGTCGATGGGTCGCTGAAAATTCCACGGATGCGGAAACGGAAGACACGGTCGACCGGATTTGAAGAGGAGGGGTACGCGGGTCGGCCTGCAGTCCCCATCGAAGGGATTTGCCCCGATCATCTGCTTTGAAAGCCGACTCAGCCACCGATATCCGGGTATACGATTGAACAATCGCGGCATTCAACTAAGCCGAATGGTGGGTGTGGCCGTCACCGCCCACACCTGGGTTTAAAGGTTAAGTAACACCCTCATTGTATGGAAACGTGAGAATTGTGCAAAAACATCGAAGGTGACCCGGCAAAGCCGGGCTTTGCGGCCACGACTTGTTGGCGGCTGAAAATGAGTTGCCCCTTTTCTACCCACTTAAAACTCTTTGCGGCTTATTTCTTCGCCGTCTTTGTATTGGATTTCGAGGGTCTTGTTGCCATCTTCATCCCACTCAGTCTCTAGGCCATCTTGCTCGCCGTTCTTGAAATGGACCGCTGACTCCTTCTGGCCGTTCTCATGGTATTGAACAAAGACGCCTGAGCCATCGACAATCTTTGTAATAGGACAAGGCTCGCCATCAGGTTTCCAAACAGATGCGGAGACTAGCTTACCGTTCTTGGAATGGGACGTAAAATGCTTCTGGCCTTTGTCATACCACCGAGTCACTATGCCATTTTTCTTGCCGTTCTTGAAATGGATCTCGGCCGCCTTCTGGCCGTTTTTATTCCAAACAGTCCAAAGGCCATCCGGCTCGCCGTTCTTGAAATTGCCCTCTAACTCCTTCTGGCCGTTTTCGTGCCACTTAGTCTCAAGGCCATCTGGCTTGCCGTTTTTGAAATTGCCCTCTGACTTTTTCTGGCCGTTTTCGTGCCACCAAGTCCAAAGGCCTTCTTGCTTGCCGTTCTTGTAATGGGACTCTCGTTTCTTTTGACCGTTTTCATGGTATTCAACGTAAGGCCCATTCTCGGGCGGCTCATCTCCAACCACCTGCGGCACCGCCAGAAGCAGCAGCAAGAAAGCCAACAAGAGTTTGCTGTAGCGAGTATTCATAGAACTGCCAATGGTGGGTGTGGCCGTCACCGCCCACACCGGGGATTAAAAGTTAAGTAACACGTTCATTGTATGGAAACATGAGAATTGTGCAAAAACATCGAAGGTGACCCGGCGAAGC
>JABABY010000137.1 GCA_014237955.1 Planctomycetota bacterium | reverse complement strand
GCGGAACGCACTTTTATTAGACAAAAAAAATGTTGATATTCTCTTGGCCAATGCTGACTTATCGCTCACCGAGGGTGAATACGATTTGGCCAATGAATATCTCCGTGAAGCCCAACAGATCGCGCCGGGGGACTCTCGGATTTATATTAGCCGAGCAAAAGTCAGTCGGCGGCAAAACGACCAAGATGGCGTTATTGAACAACTTCAGATTGGTCTGCAGTTGTTGCCCAAAAACCATGAAATTCTTACTGAATTGTTTGCAGCGCGTCTAGACGCGAAACAAAATGAAAAGGCCCGGGCTGTTATCAAGAAGATGCAAGAGGCAGGGTTTATTAAAGAGAGCGTAGATCTTGCAGAAGCCAAGCTTTTAATACTCGAAAAAAAGTGGCCGCAGGCAATTCAGAAGTTAGAGTCTTTGCGGCCCTTTATGACTCTGGTTTCAGCCTCCGGAGCAGCCGAAGTGGATAGCCTGCTATCCAAATGTTTCGGTGTTCTGGGATATTTTGATCGCCAATTGTTGGCCTGTAGCCGCCTATTGTCGATGTATCCGCGCTCGCCTGATGGCATGCTAGGTCGGGCCTCGGCATTGCTGGAGTTGGGGCGACTAGCCGAGTCCTACGATGCCTATCAACGGTTGCGTCGTCGGATCGGTGAAAAGGAATTTGGTAGGAATACTTCAACACGAGACGGTTATGAACGGCTTCTGATGGCACTTGGAAAAACAGATCCGGAGTATCTTAAAGAGTTACGGCAAGTGAGGCAGGGAATCTATTCCGGTGAGGGTTTCGAAAAAGTTTCGAAGGCATTAGTGCTGGCCCGGAGCTTGATGATGGACGGTCGCGAGGACGAGACACTCGAATTGCTAAACAAAGAGCTCGTTAAGCACCCCGATAGTGAGCAATTACAGAATTTCTTTCTGACTATTTTAGTCAAACAAAAGGGTCCTGCCGAAGGACTCGATTACCTTAGTAAGGCACTCGGCCGGGCTGATGATCCGTGGAAAGACCGGCCTGAATTCCTCTTGCGACGCGCTGCCTGGACCCGTTTGTTAGGTGGTCCGAATGTATTGAATAAACTTATGAAAATCGAAGAGGATATTGAACAGTTTGACAAAGCGGATTGGGCTTATCTCTGGCAAACGATGGCGAAGGTCTACTACGGTATGGCTCCTCAGCCAATAGATAAAGTCCGCCGTTGTTTACAGCAAGCTGCCGAGTTAGATCCGGAAGATCGGTGGGTTGTAGAGCGACTGTTTGAATTGGCAATGGAGGAAAGTAGCGAACGGGATATGCTCGAGTCTCTTTCGGCAGTGGCAGATCGTTTTGGAAAGAATAGCGATTTAAGCATTTTTCTGCAGGCACGTTACCGCTTGTGGAAATACGACCAGCAGGAGGATGGTGAAGTCTCACTTGCCGGTGTGGAGGAGTTGATCTCCCGACTTGCCGCTATCCGTCCACAATGGCATAAGCTCATGCAGTTGCGGGGATCCCTTGCTGCGCGTGAGGAAAAAATCAAAGAAGCAATTGACTTCTTTAAAGAGGCTCTTCAGTTGGGTCCGCGAGACCGCAAGGTTGCCCAGCAGTTGGTAGATCTTTTGCTTCGTGAGGGACGCTACGACGAAGCGCGCGAGGTGGTTGGGCGGACAGTTGATAGTTCCAGCATTATGCAGCGGATGCAAATTGTTACCGAAGCAGTCTCCGGCGACAAACAGAAGGCTCGTGAGGCACTCGATGCACCTGAGTGGGTAGAGTCGGAAGCTGCGGAGGACTGGATGTGGCGGGGGCAGGTGTTGTACTACCTGGATCACGGAGAGGACGCAGAAAAGTCGTTTCGAAAGGCCATCGAGTTGGCACCGGAAATGGCCGGTGCCGCCTCTGTCATGGTCGATTTTCTGGTAAAGAACAATCGCCTTGCGGATGCCAGTCGCGAACTTCGAGACTTTGAAAATCGCATGCCTGAAAAGGGCCCCGGGATGCAGGTGCTGGCGACCTATTACGCCAGACAGCAGATGATCAATCGGCTACCTCTCATTGCGGAGCATTATATTAAGACAGTGGTAGACGCCAATCCGGAGAACATGGCACTGCAAAATCAGTTGATCGCTTATTATGTGACAAATAACCGGAACGGTGCGGCAATTGGGCACCTAAATGCGATTCTTGAAGAGAGTCTTGAGGATGATGAGATACTTGATCCACTCGCAATCTGGGCGCGAAGGAGCTTAGCCCGATTATTCATGAAGCAGATAGATCACCAGTCTTTCCAGCAAGCGCTCGGACTCCTGGAAGCCAATCGGGTCGATGGAGAGTTGCCTGATGAGGATATCCGAGTCAAGGGCTTGCAACTTGCGCTCCGTAAAGAGCCCGCCTATCGGCAGTTGGGCTTAGATTTTCTAGAGAACATTCCACTGCAAGAATTAACACGCTTGGAGCAGTTGGCTCTAACCCGTTTATATTTTTCTTCCGGTCGTTGGAGAGAATGTCGCGAATTGATGGAGAAGCTAATCTCGCAAAACCCGACGAAAGCGGGCTTGTTGGCCTGCTATGTAGAGATGCTTGTAGAAAAAAGGGAGACCTTGCAGTCTCAAAGGTGGCTCCGCAAGTTGAAAACGTCTGTTCCCGAAAGTGCTCAAAGCGTTCCCTTTGCACGTCTTGAGGCCCTGGTTGCCGAATTGAATGGTAAGAAGAGACTTGCTGCTACGACGGTTGAGAATTTGAACCCACAGAATGGCCTGTCCGTTTCCAGTGACCGAATCCTTGCAATGGCGCATATCTATGAGGAGTTGGGCCTGTACCCAGAAGCGCAAGAGGATTATAGGCGAGCAGCGGCAGATGATAGCGACAAACGTTTGGAGTTGGCTTCCTATCTTGCACGCCGTGGCAATATTGATGAATCAATCAATATTTGCAGCGAGATGCTCAATAAAGAGACGGTTCGTCAAATTACGAAGATCGCTTTTGCTTTGGGGTGGCAATATGGCGAACAACTTACGCCCGCACAGACTGAGCAGATAATCGGATGGATAAACTACGGTCAGCAAGAGTATCCGAACTCCCCAGAGTTTTATTTTCACGAAGCGTCCTTTTTAGATTTTGTGGGCAAATATGCTGAGGGAATCGAGGTACTCAGCCGCATTCCTTTGGAGCAATGTTCGGAACTTGAAAAAGGTGTGATTGCCAACAACCGTGCCGATCTAAATCTGAAGCTAGGTGGAAATAAGGCGCAGTTGTTTGCCGATCTGGAAAAAGCTTTTGAGGTTCTCGGTCCGCAGGTTGAATTGCTCGATACACGGGCGATGGCATTACTCAAAAAGGGAGATTGCGATGGGGCGGTTCGCGATCTGAAGGAAGCAACACTTTTTTATCCCGATTCTGGTCGGCTGGATGCCTTCTGGACAACCGGGATGCATTCTCCGGGAAATGTAGGGACTCGAACTCTAGTGGAACGTGGTATCTATCATTTTCATCTGGCCCTGGCCTACCAATGCCAGAATAAGAAGCAGGCTGCGCAGGCTGCCCTGGAGGCTGCTGAGGCTTTGGGCTTCGAAGAAAGCAACGTAAAGTCTAGTGAATTATCGCGGTATCATGAATTGCGAAGCTGGTTGGGTATTGAATGAATGACCTGTAAGAGAGGTCAGTCCTGTTGGGTAAAACAACTCAAGGTTTGTGTTGAGGAAAAACATGCGGCAACTGAACATCAAATTCATCATTGTCCTTTTTGTTATTGTAGCAATCATCGGTATCGGAGGGTGGGTGCTTTGGGCAGTGAATGCGGGTCAAAGTTCGCATCGTTTACTGGAGAAGGCCCAGGCCGCCCAAGAGTCAGGCCAGTACGATAAGGCACTACGATTTTATGTCCGGTATATAAATCGCAATCCTAATGACATCGAGGGTCTATGTGAGGCCGCGATGATGGCCCCCAAATGTATAACGTCTGACCCTGGAAGTTCCACACAGTCAATCAACGCAGTCCGGGTAATGGGACGCGCGCTTCGTGCGGCACCAGAGCGTAATGATATCCGTCGCAATCTGGTTGATGGATTTATCGAACTCGGCAAGATTGCCACCGGTTCTGACAGTGAACGAGATTTTTATGCACAAGCCAGAACGGAGGCTGCCAAGCTCAAGTCCCGGGGGGTAGACGATCCTGAACTGAATTACAGCATTGCTCTATGTCTGGAAAAGCTTGGCGAGGCACCAAAGGCGGTTGATCAGCTGGCCTCTTTGGTCGGATACAACACCCAGAATGGCACTTTCGATGCTGTTGCGGCTCTCGATCCAAATATGCTCGATGCCTACGTACTCCTAGCTGATTTGCTCAGAAAACGTGGAACGGGTGGACGTGGAGACGAGCTTCAGGCAGATGCGGTCGTCGAGCAAATGGTTGTGGCTAACCCTGATTCGCCAGATGCCTTTGTCAAACGGGCCAAATATTTGTGGACGAATAACCAAGTTGGTAGCGAGACAATTCGTCAGCAGAGGTTGGCTGCAGCGAGAGAAAATTTGCAGACGGCCCTTGAAATGGATGGTGAAAATCTTGATGCGCTGATTGAAAACGCAAAGGTCTCTTTTGAAGAAAAAGACTTTGACTCAGCGAAAGAGTATTTAACCAAAGCCTGCACAGTCGATCCCAAAGATGTCCGCATCTACCTCCAACAGTCGCTGATTGCCCGTGTCGAAAAGGATCCGGAAGGTGAGATCGAGTATGTGCAGTCCGGTCTTACAGAGCTTCCGGACAACCACCAGTTGATCAGCATCTTGTTGACGGCACAGGTCCTTGCAAAAGAAACCGAGCAGGCCCGCGCCACGATTGAGCAGATGCGAGAACTTAATTTTAGAGATGAATTGATTGAACTATCGGAGGCGAAGGTACTCTGTGGTGAGGAGAACTGGAAAGTAGCAAGCAATAAGCTGGAAGCCTTACGGCCTCAAATGAGTGTATTTCCCGCAGCTTTTTCGGTTTCCGTCGATCACCTGTTGGCTCGCTGCTACCAGCGTCTGGGGAAGCCGGACCGTCAGCTTGCAGCTTGCGAGCGTGCTTTGGCCGCAAACCCCAGGTCCCGGCTCGCGCTGGCGGGGCAGGCAGAGGCGCTGGTGGCGCTGAAACGAATGCCTGCGGCTATGGAGACCTTGGATCGATTGCGGACCGTAATGGGGAGCGCCGAGTTTGATCAGGACAAGGGATTACGAACCCTTTATCTGGGAACACTCGTTGTACTTTCAGAGAATTCTCCAAAATACAAAAAGCAATTCCAACGGTACAAGCAGAAATATATATCCAGTGATGATGTTACCGATTCAGATAAGGTGGTGGTCAAGGCAGAGGCTCTTCTCGCGAAGGGGAAGATTGATGAGGCTGTAGAATTATTGGCCCAGGCGCTTCTCCAATATCCGGATGCAACTCGACTCCAGAATCTCATTTTGGCCATCCTGGTTCGCGAGCAAGGTCCGGATGTTGCCCTAGAGCACCTGGTCGATGCCGTGACTCGAAAGGAAAGTCCTTGGACCGATTCCCCAGAATTGTTTTTGCGACGTGCGGAACTCGTTGCTTTAGTTGGTGGGCCCCAACAGGCTGAACGAATCAAAGAGCTGGAAACGAAAATTGAGAAGTACGAGGAAGCCGTCCAGCCCAAGCTCTGGAAAAAAATAGCGAAGATGT
>JABABY010000136.1:254-5708 GCA_014237955.1 Planctomycetota bacterium | reverse complement strand
AAAGCACCATGCGCGTGAAGGTTTCGAAGTCCTGTTGCCCCTCGCCGCTTCCCAAATAGACACCGAACCGGGCAGGGTCGACTGTTTTTGAAAAACCGGATTGAACGACTGCTTGTTTAGCGGCCCCTGCCGCAAATTGCGAATGTCGTCCTCGTTGTTTCCAGACTGTAGGGTCCTCCCCTTCGTCGGCAATGTCCCAGTTGCGAACCTCAGCAGAGAACGTTGTCGGAAATTGACTGGCATCAAAAGATTGAGTGTAGTCAACGCCCGATTCGCCTCGCTGCAAGCGGCCCCACAAGTCCTCTGGACTGGTACCCAGCGGTGTAACGCACCCCATTCCTGTAACAACCACACGACGGCTCATGAGAAATCATTCAGTGGATTATAAAGTGGAGTTCTGTCCAGAAAGTTTTTATTCGATGTGTTCGGGGAAAGTCAGTTTCGAACCATCGGCTTTCTGGCCAACGGAAAATAGCTGCAAAGATCTTAGCAAATCTCCAAAATCATTGGAACGGAACAGGGGGCGATGTGCTGTCTCGCGGTCAATATGTGCAAAGAGAATCTCCGCTTCAGCTTGCAAACGATCACCGATATGACTGGTGGTCGTAGCCCTCGCGCCGCTCTCTTCAATGGCTTCTAGCTTGGCACGATAGGTCAGTGTATCGCCAGGTACGGCACGGCTGTGATACATCAACTTTGGCACCTTGGCCAGAATGACGCGCTCGCGAAAATCATTGTATTCGCTGACAAGCATGCCGGCAGTTTGGGCCATACCCTCAAGAATCAGGGAGTTAGGCATCGTCGGGATGCCCAAAAAATGATCGTGAAGATGTTCTTCAGAGAGCGAGACTGTTTTAATTGCGGTCGCTTTCTGTCCGCTAACCATTTCGGTAAAACGATCAATCCAAAACCACCGCATCAGAGGCCATAATCCTTCTGCCTGTCTCGATCAGACTTTGCTCTCTACATAATTACACATATCTTGAACAGTTAACGACGTTGCAAATTCCTGAACAACGGGGTTTTCCTCAAATTTGCTTAAATCTGCAAAGGGCATCCGTTTTTTTAGCTCTTCGAGTCCCTCCGCATTGATTTTCCCGTCAACAACATATTCAGTGCTCGTCAGGATGTCTTCAGGGAATAGTTCTCCACGAGGAATCTTTATATCAAAGCCCTTTTCAAGCCGGAAAACGATATCCAGAAAGTCGATCGACTCGGCTCCCAGATCACCCACGAGTGTCGCTGCGGGGGTCACTTCATCGTCCTCGACGCCAAGGGCATCGACAAGCGCATCTCTTACTTTTTCAAACACTTCTTCTTTTGACGGCATCGAGAATCTTCCTTCCCGTTTCTTTAATAAATAATAGAGTGTGTAAATCTACATCTTCAGTAAAAAGTTAATCATACGCGCCCACTTGGTTTTCTGCCCTCAATCCAAGTTTCGTTACGGTTACATTTTCTCAGCAGACAGTGGGCGATAAAGTCGCTGAAAAAGACATCGCAGGTCACTCGTTGCTCGTTCGTCCAGCGAGGCATCATCAGGGTTGGTGTCCGCTAGGCTGTAACGCTCTAAAACAAGCCGTGCACTGACATGCGTTTTTCCATCGACCGTACCGTTCGCCTTAAAAGTAGTTGTGCGTTCGTCTTGTTTCAATTGCTTTGCCGTTAGCACCAGTTGGGATCCCGGTCGAACAAAATCCGCATACTTGAGGTTGCGAGCTTCTTTCAAAAGGACAACGCTGTGGGCAAAATCCTCATCGTGGCGTACCAGCCAAGCCCCAGTTTGCGTCATGGCCTCGAGCATCAAAACCCCAGGAAGCACTGGAAACAATGGAAAATGGTCTGCCAAGTATTCCTCGGCTAAGGAAAGATTCTTAACCGCGGTAATCTCTTTACCAGCTACAAGTTCCACAATACGATCGATCAGCGTAAAACGCATGGTGCTGCTTTTGGTGGGTAGTATTTTCCCGCAACTCCCGCTTTATCGACGGTCGACCGGCAAAAATCGGCTAGAGCCCATATCGGATAAACGGCCGAGTATATATTGCCCGTTGGCTTGCCTCAACCGCTCAACGGCTATCGCCGCGAAAATTCATCGCGGCAAAAGGAGCTTGGAGCAAACTAATCCTTGCGTTCAGTACAATTTATCCCTCGTTGGCGATTGAGAGCCCGAAGTAACCGAGCGACACTGCCAAAGTGGCATCTTTCTGAACCAAGGGCAAGCGGCTGCCAAAATGGCACCACAAAACGCTTTTTGGAAGTGCGCAAAAATATCTTAAATGCCTTTTAAATAGGTAGTTACATCTTATATCGTTTGCTTTGGCACGGACGTTGCATTTGTCTCTAACAGCCGCTATGCGGTCGTTAGAGAGGCTGTCGGCGGTGGATGAAAGTCAACGACCCTATTTTTCACAGGCATCAGAAACAACCCAAGGAGGAATGCCATGTTACGCATGCATGCCCAGAGTTTAAGGCCGGTCGATCAATTACGCTCCGACATGGACCACATCATCCAGGATGTTTTTGGGATCCGCAACAAATCGGCTCCAGAAGTCCGAGGAGACCGGGAAAACCCGCCAATTGATATTTGGGAAGAGAATGACGATTTTTTCGTGGCGTTGGATGTCCCGGGTGCCACCCAGGGCGAAGTCGATATTACCGCTTTAGGCCGAGAGTTAACCTTAGAAGGTTCTCGCGGAGTTGCCGGGCAGGAGGATTCTGCCGGAGAAAAGACCAAGGGGAATGAAGATTCCGAAGAGAATCAGGGTCCGGTGTACTATTATCGCGAACGTCTTTCCGGCGCTTTCCATCGAGTGATTCGGTTTCCGTTTGATATCGATGTGAAGAATGTTGAGGGGAGTTTAAGTGGTGGCGTTTTAACGGTTCGTGTACCCAAAGCGGCAAGTGCGAAACCGCGACGGATTGAAATCGGCGAAAAGTAAAACTTGGCCCCAAACAGAGAATGGCAATAACATTCGTAGTGGCAGTTTAGCATGAAGCTGGGCTGCCACTATTTTTACTCAGGTAAAAACCGTCATTGGCCCAAGACACTCGGACGCAATGCACTTGAAGTTGATAGAGCAGCGGGTTCCGTGTCTTTATTTTAGTCTAATGAACGCGCTGTCCCGGTAGCGCCCCCTCATCGGGGCTGAGTAGAAACACCTCGTCATTCCCCGGGCCGGACGCAATGACCATACCCTCACTGGTTCCGAATTTCATTTTACGAGGAGCAAGATTTGCGACACAGATGACGAGTCGTCCAACCAGTGCTTCCGGCTGGTAGGCAGCTTTGATGCCTGCAAACACGGTTCGCTGTTCCGCGCCACCGAAACTCAGAGTCAATTTCAGCAACTTCCGTGCCTCCGGAATCGATTCTGCCTCGATGACTCGTGCAACGCGCAAGTCGACTTTTGCAAAATCATCGATCGTGATTTCATCAGCCAGCGGCTCGGCCGCGAGGGCATCGGCGCTATCTGAAAATGTATTATCGGGCGTGGTCTCTAGCGTGTCATCACGGCTTTCATCAATCATGGCTTGAACCTGCGGTGTATCGATCCGATGGATCATGTGTTTAAAGGGATTAACTGGACTGCCAGTAAGGGGTGTTTGCGACTGTTTCCAGTCGGTGATGGGCTCCCCGAGCAACTGTTCGCACTGTACGGCCAATCGCGGGAGTACTGGGGTGAGATAGATTGTGATTTGACGAAACAGATTTAGGGCAACCGTACAAACATCCTGCAGTTGGCCGAGTTTGGAGGGATCTTTCCTCAGTTCCCAGGGTCGATTCTGTTCAACATAGGGGTTGGCTTGATCAGCAAGAGCCATGATTCGGCGTATCGCTTGACTGTAATCGCATCGTTCATACGCGATCGCGATCAGGTCACCCTCTTTTGCGGCCCGAGCAAAGAGTCCCCCATCTTCCGGATATGTTTCAGAAAGTCCTTGCTGCTCCACAAATTTTGCGGAACGACTCGCCAGATTGACCACTTTTCCAACCAGATCCGCATTAATTTTGCTGACAAATTCATCGAGATTTAAATCAATGTCGTCGACTTTGGGACTCAGCTTTGTGGCGTAATAATACCGGAGATAACCCGGTTCTAGGTGTTTCAGATAGGTGGCTGCGCGAACAAAAGTTCCACGACTCTTCGACATTTTTTCGCCGTCCACGGTCAGAAACCCATGAATGTGGACTTTAGTTGGGAGGCAGAAGTCGGCGGTCTTGAGCATTCCGGGCCAAAACAAGGTATGAAAATAGGTGATGTCTTTTCCGATGAAGTGGTGGATTTCACACGCTTTGTTGCGCCACCAGTCGTCAAATTGTTCGCCGTGGAGGTTGCACCATTGGAGTGTTGACGCCATGTAGCCGATCGGTGCATCGAACCACACATACCAATAATGGCCAGGGTTGTCTGGAATTTCAAAACCAAAATAAGGTGCTGGTCGCGAAATATCCCAGTCTCGAAAGGGTTCGCCCAAAAAGTGCCCACGCAGATAATTGGCAACCTCCGGTTGCAGATGGTCTCCCGATTGCGTCCATTCATCGAGGAACGTGTGGAGTTGTTCCAACTCAATAAAGAGGTGTCGAGCAGTTCGGATTTCTGGCTTCGTGCCCGAGAGAGTACTTCGTGGATTTACCAGATCCCTGGCACTATAGGTTCCGCCACACTTATCACAATTGTCCCCATATTGGCTTTCTGAGTTGCATTTAGGACAAGTGCCCGTAACAAAGCGGTCTGCTAGAAAAGTTTTGGCCTCGGGGTCATATAACTGCTCAATGTCTTGCTCCTTAACGAGCCCAGCTTTTTCAATCGCGGTCCAAAACTCCTTACACAGCGCAAAATTCTCCTCGCTATGTGTACTCCCATAGTTGTCAAACTCGATATCAAAATCCGAAAAATCAGATTGATGTTCCTTGTGAATATGGCTGATAAATTCCTCTTCCGTGACACCCTGTTGCCGAGCACTAATCATGATTGCGGTACCATGTGTGTCGTCGGCGCAGATGTAAATGCAGCGATGTCCGCACATCTTTTGGAAACGTACCCAAATATCGGTTTGAATATATTCAACCAAGTGTCCGATATGGATCGGACCGTTGGCATAGGGAAGTGCTGCGGTAACAAGAATTTGACGGACGTTGTTCATTATTAATCGTAGTTTTACTGCGTCTGATAAAGGCAAGTAGCGATATGGAAAGTCAGCAAGCAGTGAAGGTAACGCTTTCACTCGAGGCGAATGAGGATTGTATCTCAGGCCTGTTCAAACCGGGAGCCCGCAATGCTGGTTGAAGGTTCCGCCTAAAAATAGTGATTCGTTCTCCTGCGAGACACTTTTCTCAGACTGGCTCAGTCCACCTTTTGGTCAAAAGGATGGCTCAAAAGCGGTATCGTATCGGTCCTTTTTGCTCCGGAAACGGGTTTTTGATTTCTTGGGTTTATATCGTGCGACTGG